>CALCZO010000256.1 GCA_937903315.1 uncultured Alphaproteobacteria bacterium | reverse complement strand
GATGAAACCGTTGGAGGCGAAGATCGAGGTCGCCACGGTCGGAACGCCATTGTCGGCGAAGGGGTAATTGTCGAGCTGCGCGCCCTGCATCTCGAGCTGGATCTGATAGGCATCCATCGAGCCGAGGATCGCATCGACCTGCCCCTGCAGGAGCGACGGCACCATCGCCGCAACCGGCATGTTGATCAGCGTCATGTCGGATTCCTTCAGCCCGTTGGCCTTCAGGAGCAGCGGCAGCATCGGTCCTTGCGATGAGCCGGCCGGCACGCCGACCTTCTTGCCTGCAAGGTCCTTGACCGACTTGATGCCGGTTTTCTTCAATGCGTTCACGGAGTTGGGGTTCGACTGGTAGACGGTCGAGACGATCCGCATCGGCGCGCCCTTGGAGATCAGCTGGCTGACGGCCACCGCATCGGCATAGGCAAGCTGGGCGCGGCCGCTGGCAACGAGCTGGGCCGTATTGCCCGAACCATTGCCCTGCACGATGGTCACATCAAGGCCTGCCGCCTTGTAGTAGCCCTCGCCAAGTGCCGCGGCGAACCCGGCATTGGGGCCTCCGGCCGTCCAGTTCAGCTGGAAGGTGACTGGCGTTTGCGCCAGCGCGGTGGTCGCGAAAGCCAGTCCGGCGACCAATGTGCCAGCTGTGGCAAAACGCTGGATCTTACTGTTCAGGCTCATGTTTCTTCCCCTTGTTTTCTGTCTTGCGATGGTTCAGGCGCGGGTATTCGGTTCAGCTGTTGTTCGAGCGCTGCCAAGGCGTCATCAGCCATTCCGATGCTTCAACGGCGTAATTGATGATGATGCCGATCACGGTGAGGACAACGAGCACGGCGAACGTCAGTTCGATATCCATCGTGCTGGTTCCCCGCAGCAGCACGTAGCCAAGGCCCTGATTGGCACCGACGAATTCGGCCACGATCGCAGCGGTTGCTGCGATGGTCGCGGATGTTTTCACGCCCGAGAAGATCACCGGCAGGGCGGAGGGCACACGCAGGTGCCAGAAGGTCTGCCAGATCGAGGCCCCCATCGACTGCGTCAGATAGAGATAACGGGTGTCGAGAATCTGGAAGCCGCTGATGCTGGCGATCAGCAGGGGAAAGAAGGTCATCAGAACGGTGAGAAGAACCTTCGATTCAATCCCGAAGCCAAGCCAGACGAGAAACAGGGGGGCAACCGCGATCTTCGGAACGAGCTGCAGCAGCATGATGGGCGGGTACAGCACCTGCTTGGCCAGCGGCGAGAGCGCGATCACCAGCCCGAGCGGGATCGCGCCGATCAACGTCAACCCGAAGCCGAGCACGATCTCGGTCAACGTCACCATCGCATGCGACCACAGCATCGGTGCATCCATGATGACGCGCTTGAAGACGGCTGCCGGATCGGGCAGCAGGTAGGCCGGGATCTTGAAATATGAAATTGCGCCGGCCCATAGACCGACGATCCCTGCGAAGGTCAGCGGGGGCAGGGCATTCCAGCCGATGCGCAGGAGGCGACGATGCGCGCTGGAACGCGTCTTGCGCGCCGGAACGACCGCGTTGCCTGCCGCGATCGCGCGATCCGATCTGCCATCCGATGCCGGGTTCGACGCCATGCTTCGGGTCTCCTCCCTGCCGGCCCGCCGGTGAGGCTGTGGCGACGGCTCTTGGTGTCGGATGCCAACCGGGGTGCCAGTGGGCAGATACTCAGGTCACGCGATTGGGATCGCCGCGCCATATCGATTGACAGGGCGACAAACAGGCTGGCAAATGTATCCGATTACATTTGGAATGCAAGTGTGCCGCTGCGAGTTTTGACGCTCGGTTCCAGGCGCATTTGCTTCAACACGGAGATGGCATCGCCATGCTGCCGACAGTCCATCCCTCGCCATCGGTTCTCATTGCCGGTGCTGGTGCCATGGGCTGCCTTTTCGGCGGCCTGCTGGCAGAGCGCGGAATGGCGGTGACGCTGCTCGCGCGGCGTGTTGACCATGTCAATGCGATCAGGGCGCACGGACTTCGGCTTTGTGGCGAAGGGGGCGATCGGGCCATAGCGCTTGCTGCGGAAACCGACATCGCGGCAATCGCGCCGGCGGACATCATTTTCGTCCAGTGCAAGGCCCACGCAACGCGCCAAGTGGCTGCATTGGTCCGCAGGGCGCTCAAGCCGACGAGCCTTGTCATCAGTTTTCAGAACGGTCTCGGCAACGAGGACGAGATCGGAGCGGTTGTCGGGCCGGATCGCGTCCTTGGCGGCTTGACGTCGATGGGCGCGACCCTGGAAGGACCGGGCATCGTGCGCAGCTATGCGACACTGCCAACGGTGATCGGTGAAATGGCGGGTGGCGTTTCGGCGCGGGCGCTGGCGCTTGCAGAACTGGTCTCGGCGCATGGATTGCCGACAACGGCGAGCGAGAACATCCTGCGCGACAAATGGCGAAAGCTCCTGCTGAATGTCGCCAGCTCGGCACCAAGCGGACTGACCGGTCTCACGATCGGGGAGATTGCGGCATCCCGTTCGCTGGCGCCGGTTGCCCGGCGGGCCATGGAAGAGGCAGCGGCGGTTGCCGAAGCCAGCGGCGTTCATTTGCCGGTCGAGGGGCGCTACGGTGTTTTCGATGGCATTGTCGGAAGCGGGGCGGCGCGCAACACGACCAGCATGCGCCGCGATATCGAAGCGCGCCGGCCCAGTGAACTTGGCGCCATTTATGGTTCGGTGATTGCGCTTGCGCGTCACCATGGCGTTTCGACGCCGACGCTTGATGCGCTTGCTGCGCTGGTGGAGGGGGTCGAGGCCACCTATTCCAGGTAGCCTCCCCCCACGTGTTGGCCCTTCAGGCTGGTTCGCCAAGCCTGCGGCGTGGCCGGCGCGCTTGTGAAGGCAGGCGCGCCAGGTCTTGCGCCAGGCCCATGGGCTCGGGCCGGAACAGGCGTTCGTCCATGATCCTGAGGTCGGGCGCAATGCTCGGGCGAAAGGCCATATGGGCCATGATGTCGCGCTCGATATGGATGCCGGGCGCGACTTCCGACAGTTCGAGCCCTTGGGCGCCAACACGAAACACCGCCCGCTCGGTGACGAAAATGGCAATCCTGTTCTGATCGCGGGCGAATGTCCCATTGTAGCAGATCTGCTGGACGCTGCTGACGAACTTGGCGTTGCGACCCTCCTTGAGGATGCGCAGCTTGCCGTCTTCGCAGGCGATCTGCAGCCCGCCGGCGGTGAATGTGCCGCTGAAGATGACCTTCCGCGCATTCTGGCTGATGTTCACGAACCCGCCGATGCCAACGATGGTATCGCCGAACCGGCTGACGTTGACATGGCCACGGCTGTCGACTTCCGCAAACGAGAGGAAGGCGACATCAAGCCCGCCACCATCATAGAAATCGAACTGATAGGGCTGATCGACCATGGCGTCGAAATTCTGTGCGGCACCCGAATCCGGCCCGGTCAGGGGAGCTCCTCCCAGAAATCCCTGTTCGTTGGTCAGGACGATCTGGTCCAGAACGCCCTCTTCCGCCGCGATCGCCGAAACGCCGGTTGAAATGCCCGCGCCGAGATTGCAGATCGCACCGGGGGCGATCTCAAGCGCAGCGCGTCGCGCGATGATCTTGCGTTCGGTGAAGGCAAGGCGGGGAAGTCCTTGCAGCGGCACCCGCATCTCACCGGAGTAGCTGGGATTGTAGTCGCTCCAGTAGGTCTGGCGCTGGGCTTGGTCGACGACGACATAATCGACCAGAACACCCGGGATCTTGACCGCGCGTTGCGGCAGCGTGCCCCGCTTTGCCATCCGCTTGACCTGGACGATGACAGCCGCGCCAAGTCGGCGACCGGCCTGCGCCGACGAGAGCATTTCGCCGGGAATCGCCTCCTGTTCCATGCTGATATTGCCGTCCTCGTCAGCGGTCGTGCCGCGGAGGAGGACGACATCGAGCGGAAAAGGTTTGAATCGCAGCCATTCCTCGCCGTCTATCGTCAGCAGTTCGACAAGGTCCTCCTTCGCCGAGGCGCTCTGCCGGCCGCCAAGCTGGCGTGGGTCAACAAAGGTGTGCAGTCCGGTCTTGGTGATCAGCCCCGGTCGTCCGGCTGCCATCTCGCGCATGATCTGGGCGATCACGCCTTGCGGGATGGTGTAGGATTCGATCCTGTTCTCGAGCGCCAGCCCGATCAGCGGAGGCGAATCGACCAATGCGCCGGTGATGCTGCGCCAGAGCATGCCCGGATGGCGGAAGCGCGCCGCACCCTTCAGCTTGCGGTCGCCGATGCCGACGGCGTGGATGAGGCAGAGCCTGCCCGGCGTCCCGGTTTCCAGATACCGCGCCTCGATGGCCTCCAGGATCGCCTCCGGTACGCAATGGCCGCCACCCGAGCCGCTGACCAGAACCGAATCCCCGGGCTGGATGAGGCTTGCTGCCTGCGCGGCGTCGATTACTTGCATTACGTATCCCCCGGATAGGAAACACCAGGCCGTCATTGACAATCTGGAGCAAATCTGTAACCGGTTGCATAGCGGTTGTGCGTCCCAGGTGTCAAGGTGGCTGGCATGGCGGGGCCGGCCGGGTGGATGAGCGGGTCGGACATGCCCAACCTTTCCGTCCTGCGACGCGCGGCTGGTTCTGCGCACATGGGAGAGGGCGGGCTCAATGGCTGACG
>CALCZO010000255.1 GCA_937903315.1 uncultured Alphaproteobacteria bacterium | reverse complement strand
AAAGCCCTTGCGCGCCGCCCATGTGTTGAGCGGGTAGTGCAGCGGGATGATCGCGATATCCTTCATCGCGATTTCGGTCGCCTCCGCCAGCAGCGCGCTGCGCTTGGTTTCGTCGACCGTCGTGATCGCAACCTTGGTGATCGCGTCGACCTTGGGGTTGGAATAGCGGCCGCGATTGGCCGCGCCCATGCCCGCGTTCTTATCATAGGTCGTCACCAGTGCCTTCACCGAATCCGACGGCTCGCCCGTGCCCGCGCTCCAGCCGACGAGGAACAGCGAGAACTCCGGCGTTCCGCCAGCCCCGCCGGTCGAGGCGCGCGAGAAGAAATTGGCCGAGGGAATCGATTCAACCGACACATCCAGCCCGAGCCGCGACCACATCTGGCCGGCAGCCTCGAGGATCTTGGCATCGTTGGTGTAGCGGCCGTTCGGGCCATGGATGGTGAGCTTGAAGCCGTTCTTGAGCCCGGCCTCCTCAAGCAGCTTCTTGGCGCCGTTGAGATCGAACGCGGTCGGCTTGAGGTTCTTCGACGTCCCGGTGTAGCTGTCGGGCACGAACTGCGACGCCGGCTCGGCCTCGCCTTCCATGATCCGCTCGACGATCGCCGGGCGGTTCAGCGCCATCGACAGGGCCTGCCGCACTTTAAGGTCGTTGAGCGGGTTCTTGATCGGCCCGCCGTCCTTGGCCTTGATGAACGGGCTGTCCTCGCGGTGACGGTCGAGATGGAAATAGATCACGCGGTTGGACAGGGCGCTCGCCAGCGTCAGCCGCTCGTCCTTCTTGAGCCGCTGGACATCGGCGGTCGGGACTGTCTCGATCACATCGAGATCGCCCGACAGCAGCGCGGCCACGCGGGTCGGATCAGACTTGACCGGCTTGATCGTCACCTTGCCCCAGGTCGGCTTGCCGCCCCAGTAGGCCTCGTTGCGGGACAGCACGATGCGGTCGCCGGCGACGTATTCGGTATACTTGTACGGCCCGGTGCCCGCCGCCTTGCCGGCGTTGAATTCCTCGGTCGTCGTCGCCTTGCTGTTGCGCGAGATGATGCCGAACTGCGCCAGCTGGTTCAGCATCAGCGGGGCGGGGGCGGCGGTCTTGATGCGGATGGTCAGATCATCGACCTTTTCCACCGTCTTGCCACGGATATAGGCGCCGAAGCTGGCCGGGCTTTTCGGAACGTCCGGCGCGCGGGCGAAGGTGGCGATGACATCGTCGGCGCCGAACGGCGAGCCGTCATGGAATTTGACATTCGGCTGGAGCTTGAATTCCCAGGTCGTGTCGTCGACCACCTTCCAAGACTGCGCCAGCCCCGGCTTGATGGCCTGCTTGGAATCCATGAAAATCAGCGGCTCGTAGATATGCCGCATGATCTGGTTGTTCGGCGTCAGATTATGGAAATGCGGGTCCATCGAGGACGGCTCGGCCGATACGCCGATGCGGATGTCCTGCGCATAGGCAGACGTGCTCATCATCAGGGCGGCAAACACGCCGGCAGCGGCAAACTTTGATCGAAACATGAATAGGGCTCCCTTGCGGTCCAAACAGGCGCACCCTCCCGGGCAGGCACCGCGAAATCCGATCTTGAACTTTTTTCCTATGCTGCCACAAGCCTAAACTTTACGCTGGCCCGATCCCGACAGGAAAAGCACGTGCGCCGTCCCTTTGGCTCTTTCTCCCAACTTGTCGCCCTGATGCTTGTGCTTGCCGGCGACGCTGCCGCCTCGTCCGCCTGCAAACGCCAGTCGTTGCAGGATCATCCCGTGACGGTGTGCCGCATCGATCTGAACCGGCAGGCGCTGCGCCTCTACTGGAAGGACGCGGCCGACCGGCCCTACGGGTCGTTGTCCGATATCGCCACGCGGGCAAGACCGCAGCCGGGGCGGATGGTGTTTGCCATGAACGCCGGGATGTATCACGACGATCTGTCCCCGGTCGGGCTTTATGTCGAAAACGGCCAGACCCTGAAAAAGGCCAGCCTTGCCGGTGGCGCGGGTAACTTCCACCTGCTGCCCAACGGGGTCTTCTATCTCAAGGGCAACACCGGCGGGGTGATGGAGACGCGCCGGTTCGCCAGGGCCGGGATCGCGGCTGATCATGCCACCCAGTCGGGGCCGATGCTGGTGGTCGATGGCAGGCTGCATCCGAAATTCACCGGACGGGGCCAGTCGGCCAAGATCCGCAACGGCGTCGGAATGGTCGATGCGAAGACCTTCGTCTTTGTCATCAGCGAGGAGCCGGTGACCTTCACGGCCTTTGCGCGGATGTTCCGCGATGATCTCAAGGCGCGCAACGCCCTCTATCTCGACGGGTCGATCTCGAGTCTGTATGCCCCCTCGGCGGGGCGGGCAGACCGGTTCATGCCGGTTGGTCCGATTGTCGCCGGATTTGACCGCTAGCCCGGAGCGCCAATCGTCGCGCCGGGGTGCCTAGCCGCTGTGTTGTGGCTATTATATTTGGGAATCATTTCGAAGCAGCCCTGATGTCGGTTGTATTTGAAGTGCATCGCTTGCTTCTGCCAATATTCGTGCCCTGCTTCGGGGACGACCGACCGAAGGACATGACCGTCATCCGCCAGACCGGCAGCCCTGCCTGTGAAGCGCACCTCCTGCCCCCCGGCGGGCCGCTGCCGCGCGTCCTTGTCTGGTACGAAGGGGCGGGCGAGGCAGCCTATCGGATCTGCGAGCGGATCGCGCTATGGCTTGGCCGCGATCTGCCGGCTGGCAATATCGGCCTTGCCACCACCGCCGGGCCGGAGTTTGACGCCCGCGCCCATGCCCGGGGCAATCGTGTGTTCACCTATACAGGGCCGGCCGGTCGTCGGGCCAAGGGCGCGGTTCTGACCCATTTTCCTGCCAACTGGCGGCGGTTCGGACGGCTGCTCGATCAGTTCCGGCCCGATGTGGTCATTCTGGCGATGAATTTTGCGCCCGCCTGGCCGCTGGTGCTCCAGCTGCGCCGCCGTGGCATCCGCCTCGTCTACATCCCGCACGATCCCCAGCCGCACAGCGGCGATTTCGCGCGCGGCTGGCAGGTTTTTTCGCAGAACCGGGTGCTGGCGGCGGCCGACCTGATCGTGCCGATGAGTACGGCGATGCTGACGGCGGCGCGCATGCTTGGCGGCGATTTT
>CALCZO010000254.1 GCA_937903315.1 uncultured Alphaproteobacteria bacterium | reverse complement strand
CCATTTCTGGCTCGGATTTCGTCGAGATGTTCGTCGGCGTCGGCGCGTCCCGCGTCCGCGACATGTTCGAACAGGCCAAGAAGAACGCGCCCTGCATCATCTTCATCGACGAGATCGATGCCGTCGGCCGGCATCGCGGCGCCGGTCTTGGCGGGGGTAATGACGAGCGCGAACAGACCTTGAACCAGTTGCTGGTCGAGATGGACGGGTTCGAAGCCAACGAAGGGGTCATCATCATCGCGGCGACCAACCGGCCTGACGTGCTCGACCCGGCGCTGCTGCGTCCGGGCCGGTTCGACCGGCAGATCGTCGTACCGCTGCCCGACGTCAACGGGCGCGAGAAGATCCTCAAGGTCCATGCCCGCAAGCTGCCGCTGGCCCCCGATGTCGACCTGCGCATCCTTGCGCGCGGCACGCCGGGCTTTTCGGGCGCGGACCTGATGAACCTCGTCAACGAGGCGGCGCTGCTGGCCGCACGGCGCAACCAGCGCCTCGTCACGCATCTCGAATTCGAGGATGCCAAGGACAAGGTGATGATGGGAGCCGAGCGCAAGTCGATGGCGATGAGCGAGGACGAGAAGAAGCTGACCGCCTATCATGAAGCGGGTCATGCGCTGGTCGGACTGTCGGTGCCTGCGGGCATCCCGGTCCACAAGGCGACGATCATCCCGCGCGGGCGTGCGCTCGGCATGGTCAAGTTCCTGCCCGAAGGCGACCGCTATTCGATGAAGTACAAGGAATATACCTCCCAGCTTGCCGTCGCGATGGGCGGGCGGGTCGCCGAGGAACTGGTTTTCGGCAAGGAAAACATCACGTCGGGTGCGGTCGGCGATATCCAGCAGGCAACCGCCATGGCCCGCGCCATGGTCACCCGCATGGGCTATTCGGACGAACTCGGCACCGTGATGTACGGTGACAATCAGGAGGAAGTGTTCCTCGGCATGTCGATGGGCCGGCAGCAGAACGTGTCGGAAGCCACCGCGCAGAAGATCGATGCGGAGGTGCGCCGTCTGGTCAGCGAGGGACTGGAAAGCGCCCGGGTGATCCTGACCGAGAAGCGCGACCAGCTCGAAGCGCTCGCCAAGGCGCTGCTGGAATTCGAGACTCTGACCGGCGACGAGATCAAGGACATCCTGGCGGGCAAACCGCCGACCCGCAAGGACGACGGTGAACCGGCTGCGCCGCGTGGCTCGGCCGTGCCCAAGGCCGGTCGCGGCAGGCCGGCGGCGGATGGCGGCATGGAGCCGCAGCCGCAGTCCTGAACCGGAGGACAGGAGGAGAGAAGTCCTCCTGTCCTGTTAAGGACATCGCCTGTTTATGCCGGTGCATACTGGACAGAGGGTGGTGTTCTGCCGGCTTTTTCGCTAGTTCCGAGTCGGGATAGGGCGGTCTGCCGCCATGAGGGACCGGGAGAGCAGGGCATGACGCGGAAGTTTTTTGGCACGGACGGGATTCGCGGGCGCTCCAACGGGGTCATCACGCCGGAACTTGCGCTGAAAGTCGGTCAGGCCACTGGCCTGATCTTCCGGCGCGGCGATTACCGCCACCGCGTCGTGATCGGCAAGGATACACGGCTGTCCGGCTACATGATCGAAACAGCGCTGACGGCGGGGTTCGTGTCGGTCGGCATGGATGTGATGCTGCTCGGCCCGGTGCCGACCCCGGCTGTTGCGATGCTGACCCGCTCGATGCGCGCCGACCTCGGGGTCATGATCTCGGCTTCGCACAATGCCTATGAAGATAACGGCATCAAGCTGTTCGGACCCGATGGCTACAAGCTGTCCGACGACATCGAGCGCGAGATCGAAAGCCTGATGGCGTGCGACATGACCAAGCGCCTGTCCGATGCCAAGGGTATCGGACGCGCCAAGCGGATCGAGGGCGTGCATGCCCGCTACATCGAATACGCCAAGCGCACGCTGCCGCGGAACATCTCGCTGGAGGGCCTGCGGGTCGTGGTCGATTGCGCCAACGGAGCAGCCTATTCGGTGGCACCGGAGGCCCTGTGGGAACTGGGTGCCGAGGTCATCAAGATCGGCGTGACCCCGGATGGCTTCAACATCAACCGGGATGTCGGCTCGACTTCGCCGGGCGCATTGCAGGATAAAGTACGCGAGGTGCGGGCCGATATCGGCATCGCGCTGGACGGCGATGCGGATCGCGTCCTGATCGTTGACGAGAAGGGCCAGTCCGTCGATGGCGACCAGTTGATGGCCGTCGTGGCGCGCAGCTTCCTCGACGACGGGCGGCTGACCAAGCCGGGCGTGGTGGCGACGATCATGTCGAATCTCGGGCTGGAGCGCCACCTGCAGGACATCGGCCTGACGCTGGCGCGCACCGCCGTCGGTGACCGCTACGTGCTCGAACACATGCGCGAGCATGGCTACAATGTCGGCGGCGAGCAGTCGGGCCATATCATCCTGTCGGATTATTCGACGACCGGTGACGGGCTGGTGGCCGCCTTGCAGGTGCTGGCCGTGGTGCAGAAAGAGGGCCGTCCGGTCAGCGAGGTCTGCCACCGGTTCGAGCCGCTGCCGCAGATCCTGAAGAACGTGCGTTTTTCCGGCGGTCAGCCGCTTAAGGCCGAGTCCGTGATCAAGGCGATCGAGACCGGCCAGTCGCGGCTCGGCCAAGGCGGTCGTCTGGTGATTCGCCCCTCGGGAACCGAGCCGGTGATCCGCGTGATGGCCGAAGGCGACGATCATGTTCTGGTCGAGGACGTGGTCGATACGATCGTCTCGGTGATTGCGCGCAGCGCGGCGTAAGACGCAGCCTTCTGGTGCAGGATCAAGGCCCGCCACAGGCGGGTCTTTTGCTGTCCGGCGTCGTTTGGGGCCAGCATCTGCAAGGGTTTCAGACGTCATCAACCTTAATTTTTAACGTTAAGCGGCCTTTAACCGATCCCTGCGACAGTGGGTTCCGTTGATATTGCTTCACGCGGTTCTTGCGATCGAAGCTCAGGCAAAAGGGATTCACAATGAGCAGCCTCAACTCCCTCGCTCTTGCGGGCGCTGTGGCGATCGTCGCAACGTCTGCTGCTTTCGTTCCGTCCGTCTTCGCAGCTGATCTGATGCCGCCGCCGATGGTCGCTCCGCCGCCTCCTCCGGTTGGGGGATATGTCGGGGGCGGGCTCTACCTGCGCGGCGACATCGGTGTCGGCGCACTCGGCTACAACGATCTTGACGTCCGCCTCAACGGCGCCAATCCGATGGCCGATGCAGGCGTCAGCGCGTTTTCGACCCACAAGTCGAACGGCAACACCAACTTCTTCGCCGGCGTCGGTGTCGGCTACCAGTTCAACAACTTCCTGCGCTTCGATGTGACGGGTGAGTTGCGCGGCGGCACGCTGACCGGACGGGACAGCATCTCGTACGACTACGGCACGCCGACCCGCCAGATCAATTCGTATCGCGGCAACATGTCGAGCCTCGTCGCCCTGTTCAACGGCTACTTCGATCTCGGCACCTGGAATTGCCTGACGCCGTTCGTCGGCGCCGGTATCGGCTTTGCCTCGCATCGCATCGGCGACTTCACCGACAACGGCGCGCAGGATTTCTACGCCGGGCCGGGCGGCGCCCTTTCGGGCACCGGCACCTCGTTCGGCTATTCTGACGGGGCGACCAAGACCAACTTCGCCTGGGCGCTGATGGCCGGCCTTGCCTATGACGTCAACCCGAACCTCAAGCTCGAACTCGGCTACCGCTACCTGAACATGGGCGATGGCCCGTCGATGGTGATGCATGGCGCGAGCGGTGCGTTCGGCAACCCGTCCTACACGGTTCAGGTCAAGAAGCTCGACAGCCACGACATCAAGATCGGCATGCGCTGGATGTTCAACGATCCGAACTGCTGCGGCCCGACGGCCCAGATGGCGCCCCTGATGCGCAAGTACTGATCTGCGGCCCCTCGCCCCGGGGACTCGGGGCGAGCCCGAATCAGCAAGGTTTGGGCGGCGCGTGTCCGAAGGGATGCGCGCCGCTTTCGTGTTGCGGGGCTCAGTCGATCAGCCCTTCGTCCCTGATCCGCATGACCCGGCCGCAATGTTTGCAATGAACGGCATCGGCATCGTGCAGCATCAATCCGCAGTCCTGACATTCATGCCGGACCTTGTGGGGCCGGAAGATCGCCTGAAGCAGGCGCAGGAACAGCGAGACGCCGATCACCATGATGCCGATCGACAAAAGGCGGCCGCCGGTTCCCTGCAGCGTGATGTCGCCGAAGCCGGTGGTCGAGAGCGTCGTCACGGTAAAATACAGCGCATCGATGTAATGGACGATCTGCGGGTTCGATCCGTGCTGGGTGACATAGACGATCGACGAGACAATGAAGACGAAGACGAACAGGTTGAGCGAGCGGTTGACGATATCCTCATGCGACCGGAACCACTCGGAATCCTTCCTCAGGTCGTTGAGCAGATGATAGGAGCGCAGCACCCGGAAGGCGCGGGCGATGCGCAGGAAGCC
>CALCZO010000253.1 GCA_937903315.1 uncultured Alphaproteobacteria bacterium | reverse complement strand
GAATACCTCGCCCTGCCCTATCAGACGATCATTCTTGCCGCCATCGTGCCGGCGGCGATGCATTTCTTCGGCGTGTTCTGTCAGGTCCACTTCGAGGCCAAGAAGCTCGGGATGAGCGGCGTCCCCGCCTCCGAACTGCCCAAGGCCCGCGAGGTCATCCGCCGCGACTGGCCGACGGCGATCCCGCTGTTCGTCCTGCTGATGGTGCTGTTCTCGGGCTTCACGCCCTATCTCGCCGCCTTCTGGGGCATCACCGCCTGCATCGTCGTGGGATTGACCGGACGCAACGGACCGGTCGCGGTCGGCTTTTTCGCAGCCGTCGCGCTGGCGATCCAGACCGGTTTCCTGACCGAATGGATCGGCCTGCTCGTGCTGTTCGGCGCCAGCGCCGCGGTCAGCCTCGCCTTCGTGCTGCGCGATGCCGAAGGCAAGGCGCGCGCGATCGACATCGTCGACGCCTTCGTGACCGGCGCGAAATACGCCATCGGCGTCGGCGCTGCGGCGGCGACCGTCGGCATCATCGTCGGCATCGTCACGCTGACCGGCGTCGGCTTCAAGCTGTCGGATATCGTCACCGGCTTTGCCGGGCAGATGGCCGCGACCGCCAGCGCCTTCATCCCGGCCTTCTTCGCCACCACGCAAGGGCTGACGCTGTTCTTCACGCTGGTGATGACGGCGCTGGTCTGCCTGCTGCTCGGCGCGGGGGTCCCGACGACGGCGAGCTACATCATTATGGTGACCATCGCCCAGCCGGCGCTCGGCAAGCTCGGGGTCGAACCGATCGTCTCGCATTTCTTCGTCTTCTATTATGGATTGCTGGCCGACATCACGCCGC
Source organism: uncultured Alphaproteobacteria bacterium (assembly GCA_937903315.1). Lineage (GTDB taxonomy): Bacteria > Pseudomonadota > Alphaproteobacteria > Rhizobiales > Beijerinckiaceae > JAIUNP01. Next base: position 7,321 of record CALCZO010000253.1, on the reverse strand, counting down.
CGGTGGCGCTGGCGGCCTATGCCGGCGCCAGCATGGCGGGGGCTGACCCGTTCAAGACCGGCAACACCGCGTTCCGGCTGGGATCCGCGAAAGCTCTGGTGCCGTTCGTGTTCGTCGCCTCGCCGGCGATGCTGCTGGTCACCAAGGACTTTACCTGGCCCGCCTTCTTCGAAACCACGCTCGGCTGCGTCGCCGGCATCGTCATGCTGGCCGCCGCGCTCACCGGCTACGGACGGACACCGATCCGGGGGCTGGAACGCTTCGCCCTGTTTGCCGCGTCCATTCTGGTGATCATGCCGATGCGGACGGCGACCCTCATCGGGCTCGCCATCGCCATTCCCATCCTCATCCGCCAGTTCATGGCCGGCCGGGAGGCCGAGGTCACCTGAATCGGGCGCGGCAGGCTTTCAGTGCGTTCATTGCTGCGGGCATCGAGTAGAAGAACACCCGGTAGGTCGACCGGCCCATCGGAATATCGACATCCGACATGACCGAAAATTCGTTGATCGTGCTGGAGATGTTCAGAACCGTCCGACCGCCGATGACATGGGCGACACCGTCGAAATACTTGCGGTTGACCCCGTAGCGGATCGGCCTCCGCGTGTTGTTGGCAAGGTCCGGCGGCTGCGGGACGGACAGAAGGTAGCGATTGTCATCCATCGACATCACCCGCCAGACCACCGGCTTGTACTTCTCCATCGTGATCGTGCAGCGCTCGAACGACCCGTCCTTGCGGATATGCTCGCGCACATCCCATTCGCCGACGCGCCCGATGATCCGCTCGCCCGGCTGGTAGCGCCCGGTCGGCTTGGGCGCGGCGCTGGCGACGGGACCGGACAGGCAGGACTTGAGCAACGCGGCGCGTTCGTCACGCACCTTGTTGACCGGGGTGCTGGACGTCTGGCGGGTGCACCAGTCGTAATGGCCTTTCCAGTTGACTGATGTCTTGGCAAAAGCAGGGCAATGGCGCTGCTGGCCGGCCGTATTGTCGGCCACGGACTTATCGGCATAGATCTGGCAGAAGGTGTTCATCTGCGGCTGTGCCGGCTGTTGTGCGCCCGGCGGCCGCGCCGGCTGCTGGTATCCGGCCTTCTGCACCGCGCAGGCGATCTGGATCGGCGCTGCGCCGCAGCCGTTGACATGGTAGGTCGTCCCCTCGCCGGCCAGATAGGTCTTCTGGAACCGCGCATCGCAGGCCTGATTGCCCGGATGCGGACAGCCCTGCGTCGCGGTCCGGACCGGCTTGCTGGCCCAGTTGCCGTTGACCTGCCGCCAGTAGTATTCGAAATCACCGGTCGGCAACCCGGACGGGCGCACCGGCGTCGTCGGAGTGCTCCTCCCGATCGGCAGCATCGGCCCGCGCTTGCAGCCGCCGTTGATGCAGCCGTCGTTGCCGATCGGCTCGCCCTTGATGCAGGCATCCCACGCCGCCTGATGGGCGAAGGATTCCTTCTGCGCGGTATAGACGCGGCCGTTGGGCTTGAAGTCCCGGTAGCCGCGGTTGTTCGGCACCCAGGCCCCGCCGAGGAATTCGCAATATTCCTGCCCGGCCGGCACGGAGCGGTTGGCAACCGAATCGGTCGGCGTCCTGATGCCTTGCGCCGCGACGCCTGAGGGGACGGCCACATACCCGGCCATGACAAGGACACAGAGCGCGGCAGCACTGTTGCACGTGACCGTCATGGATGCCCCCCGGTCTCGACATTCAGTCAGGCAACCACAGTTGCAGGTTGCACGTGTCCCCGCAAGGCAGCACCTGAGCCGTATTGCCCGCATGCCCCTGCCGGCACAGGGAAAAAACCTGTAAGCTGGTACGATGACCGAATCCCTTCTTGCCGCCGAACCGACGCTGCGGCTTGCCGCCTTCCTTGGCGTTCTGGCGATCATGGCCCTGTGGGAGATTGCCGCGCCGCGCCGCCGCCGGGAGATCCCGCGCGTCATCCGCTGGACCAACAACCTCGCCCTCGTCGCGGTCGATACCGCGATCCTGCGGCTGACCTTTCCGGTTCTCGCCGTCGGACTGGCGCTGATGGCCGAACAGCGCGGCTGGGGGCTGTTCAACGTCTTTGCCGTGCCAAGCTGGCTGGCGATCCTGCTGTCGATCCTCGTGCTCGATCTCGTCATCTACCTCCAGCATGTGATGTTCCACGCCGTCCCTGCGCTGTGGCGGCTGCACCGGATGCATCATGCCGATCTGGAATTCGACACCACGACCGGCCTCAGGTTCCACCCGGTCGAAATCCTGCTGTCGATGCTGATCAAGCTGGCCGCCGTCGCCGCCCTCGGACCTCCGGCCGTGGCCGTGCTGGTGTTCGAGGTCGTGCTGAATGCCAGCGCGCTGTTCAACCATGCCAACATCCGTCTGCCCGCCGGCGTCGATCGCGTGCTGCGCTGGTTCATTGTCACGCCCGACATGCACCGGGTGCATCACTCGGTCATCCCGGCCGAGACCAACAGCAACTACGGCTTCAACCTGACGTGGTGGGACCGGCTGATGGGCACATACCGGCCTCAGCCGCGCGCCGGGCATGAGGCGATGACCATCGGGATCGGACAGTTCCGGACGCGGCGCGACCTGTGGCTCGACCGGATGCTGCTCCAGCCGCTGCGCGGGACGGCCGATGATGCGCCGCCGCGCGACAGGCCCGGTACGGACAGCGGGCCCTAGCCCCTTGCGCGCGGCCGCCTGACAGGCCACATCTTGGCCTCGTCAGGGGCGGACCCCGCAGGAGTGTGTGTGCATGATGCTGCTGATCATTCTCGCCGCAGTGGCGCTGGCCTACTGGGCGGTCAAGAGCGGTTGGCTCAAGCTCGACGGTAGCGGGGTCGGGCAGCTCGCACGCACCATGGGCGGCTATGCCCTGGTCGGCACGGCCATCTCGTTCCTGACCACGGGGCGCTACGCCGCCGCCATCCCGCTGGCGCTCATCGGCCTGTGGCTGCTCGGCTTCCTTCAGGTGAAGGGGCTGAAGAGTTTTGCCTCCGGCGCCTTCCAGCGCCAGACATCATCAATGCTCGATATCGGGCTTGATCAGGCTTCGGGCCGCATCACCGGCACGGTGACCTCCGGCCCGCTCACCGGCCGCGTCATCGATTCGCTCAGCCAGCAGGACTGCTACCGTCTGGCGAGCGATCTGGCCGCCCATGATCCCGCCGGGCTACGGCTGTTCGCAATATACCTTGACGGCCGGTTTCCCGGCTGGCGTGAAGACCTGCAGGGTGGTCCGCACGCGGGGGCGGGACGCCAGGCGCGCTCGGGCGTAATGTCGCATCAGGAAGCCCACAAGGTCCTTGGCCTTGGACCCGGCGCGGACGAGGCCGCGATCCGAGAGGCCCACCGCCGGCTGATCCTCAAACTGCATCCCGACGTGGGGGGCTCCGACGCGCTCGCGGCGCTTGTCAACGAAGCCAAAGACGTGCTGCTCGGACGCCATCACTAACTCCAACTACGCAACAGACCGGCACATCAAGCCGCCGGCGGGGCAACAACCCCGGTACAAGGGAAACGCACTTCACAGCGAGGCACGGCACGGGGGTCCGGGGGCCTGCCCTCGGGGAGTCAGCGATCAGATCTTCTGCGCAAAGCAGCTGAACCCCGAACGCTTGAGCGCTTTGCAGGTGGCTTCTGCCTCGCCACTGTCAAAGCCGCCGAAGCGGGCCCGGAACAGCGTCGAATCACCCTTCTGCACCTTCTCGGTGAAGGGATCGGCATCGGCGAGCGCCTTGGGATTGGCAGACCGCGCCTTGGACAACAGGCCGCGCGCCTTTTCCTCGTCATCCGTCGCGCCAAGCTGGATCACCCAGCCCGTGCGGGCCTTCTGGCTCTCGGCCGCCGGAGTTGCGACCAGCTTCGGCGCGGCGACCGGCAGAGGCTGCGCCTCATCGGCCGCGACCGTCGCGGAAGCCGTGTTGGTGTACTTGACCGATCCGGGCGGCACGAGTCGGCCCTCCCCCTGAGCCACCGGCTGGCGACCGACCACCCAGCGCATCGCCGGCGAGGCCGGAGTCGTGGTCGCCGCCAGCGCCAGCGGCGCGGAGCCCGGACGGGCCGTCGTTGTCGTGCGGCTGGCGACCAGCGCCATCGGCTGGCCGATACGCGGCGACGGGGCAATCGCCACCTGAGACCGTGCCGACGCATCTTCCGTAATCACAGCCGGGCGAGGCCGCGCCTGCGGCACCGGCACATTGGCCATCAAGCCAACGGCCCGGCCGCGGACGGCGGGCGCCTGCTCGTCGTCATCATCACGCTCGGGCGCACGGGCCGCAACCTCGATCACCCTCGGCGTCTGGCGAGCGCCGGCATAGGCCCGCGGCAGGTGCGTTTCGACCAGAGCGGCGACCTGCTGGTCCCGCAGACGGCCACTCTTGCCACCCAGAACGACAGTGATGACATGCCGGCCGTCACTCTTGGCCGACGTCAGAAGGTTGAACCCCGAGGCGCGCGTATAGCCCGTCTTGATGCCATCGACGCCCTCGACATTGCCCAGCAGGCGGTTGTGATTGCGGTAGGCCGTGCCATCGAAGTTGAAGCTGCGCGTGCCGAAATACGGATAGTAGCGCGGGAATCGATCCTGAATCGCCCGGCCGAGAACCGCCAGATCGCGCGCCGTGGTCACCTGTCGCGGGTTGGGCAGGCCCGATGCATTCTCGAAATTGGTCCGGCTCATCCCGATCGAACGGGCCCGCTCGGTCATCATCTCGGCAAAGCGCTCTTCCGAGCCACCGACGTTTTCGGCAATCGCCGCCGCGATATCATTGGCCGACTTGGTGACGACCGCCTTGATCGCATCCTCGACCGAAATCGTATCGCCGGGATCAAGCCCCAGTTTCGACGGTGCCTGACGGGCGGCGTGAGCGGAAATCTTCAGTCGGCTGTCCAGCTTGAACCGCCCGCGCTCCATCTGCTCGAACAGCATATAGAGCGTCATCACCTTGGTGATCGAGGCCGGATGCCGTTCCGCGTCCGCATTGGTCGCCTGAAGAACCTTGCCGGTCTTCACATCGACAACGATCGATGCATAGGGCGGATTGTAGCCGCCGCCACCGCGCGCCTTGCGCCGGGCTTCCGCCTCTCCCGCATATCCGGCCAGCAGGACAACCGCTGCCAGAGCCGGGGTCACAACACGGGCCAGTCGGCCAACTACGCAACCCAAACGCATACCCACCATACCAAACACCGCCCCGTATCCCCGGCCCGCCTGAGGGGCCTGAACGCCAGACTTGCGGCTGACGGGACCGCCCGTTCATGCCGATCGATGCAGATTAAGCGGTTGGGGTTACCCGACGATTAAGTCACCCGGCAAAATGTTCCGCACTCCGGATCAGCCCGGCCGGCACCGCCCGGGCGACGACTGGCCGCCAGCCATGCGTTTGCTGCAACGCAAAAATGCTCTTGACATATTGTGCAGCGCAACATAAATCGGTCTTCGAAATGCACATCAACACATCACCGAAGGGATCAGCCATGATCAAGAATTTCGAAGACTTCCAGAAGCTCGGCAAGGACAACGCGGATCTGGTTGCCAAGACCTTCTCCAGCTCGCAGAAGTCGGCCCAGTCGGTTGCGACCGAGGTCCAGGACTTCACCAAGAAGTCGTTCGAAGCCGGTTCGGCTTTCGTCGAGAAGCTGTTTGGCGTCAAGAGCCTCGACAAGGCGATTGAACTGCAGAACGAGTTCGCCAAGTCGTCCTACGAGGGCTTCGTTGCCCACACCACCAAGCTCGGCGAGATCTATGCCGACGCCGCCAAGGAAGCTGCCAAGCCGTTCGAGGCCGCTTTCGCCAAGGCGCAGGCCAAGTAATTTCCGATCCCTTCGGATCGGGCAGCGTCTCGCTGCCTGCACAGACAAAGGCCCGGCGTTTCGCCGGGTCTTTTTTATTGCACTGCGTCAAAATGCCCTGCTCTCCGAAACGTCAGATGAACCACCCGTCCCGATCAGCTAAGCCTCGATGGCAAGCGGAGAGAGCGGCGTGATCGGACAGACCCGTACCATTCCGGGACAGCACCTGCGCGGCGCGACAAGACTGCGCGCCGCCGCGCTGTGTCTGTGCCTGCTGCCGGCCCTGTGGCTCGGCTGGCAGGCGTCGCACACCATGCTTGGCCCGCGCCCGTTCACCGAGGCGATCCATCAGAGCGGCGACTGGGCGATTCGCCTGCTCTGGCTGACCCTGCTGGTCACACCCTTGCGGCGCATCCTCAACGCGCCGCGCCTGATTGCCGTGCGGCAGAGCTTCGGCCTCGCCGCATTCGGCTATGCGGTTCTGCACGTCGCCCTGTATGTCGTCGATCAGAAGTTTGACGCCTGGAAGATCCTGTCCGAAATCGCGCTGCGGTATTATCTGACCATCGGCTTTGCGGCATTGCTGGGGCTGACGATTCTCGCGGCGACGAGTGGTGCACAGGGCGTTCGCCGGCTCGGCAGCGCAGCCTGGAATCGCCTTCACAAACTCGTCTATCTTATTGCTTTTGCTTCTGTTCTTCACTTCTACATTCAGACCAAGCTGGACGTATCGGAACCCATTCTGATGACCGGACTGCTGGCGTTGCTGATGGGACACCGGGCACTTGTGCGGCATCGTCGCGCCAGCGCTGGCGGCATTGCCCTGCTCGCCCTCGCCGCAGCGCTGGCCACACTGGCAAGCGAGGTGCTGTGGTATCGCCTCGTCAACGGCATCCCGGTCGTCGACCTGATCGCCGCGAATATCGACTTTGAGTATGAAATCAAGGCGATGTGGTGGGTTCTTGCGACAGGACTTGTCGCTTCGGGCCTGCAATGGACCCGAGGCGCTCCGCAGCGTCAGGACGCTGCTCCACAACAGTAAAGGTCCACCGCTGCCCCGCTGGCGTAGCTCAGTTTCCCGGCTTCCAGGCCTTGTAGTCGCCGGTTGCGGCCGGGCGCTTGGCGGCGGACAGGGTCGATCCTGGCGGACGATACGCCTCGGACGTGCCGGTCATGTTGGGCTTGTGGCCCACCTGCCATTCGCGCGGCTGATAGCTGTCCTCAGTCGGCGGCGTATCGGTGCGATGGTGCATCCAGCCATGCCAGCCGGGCGGAACCTTCGAGCCTTCCGCCTCGCCCTTGTAGATCACCCAGCGACGTTCGAAGCCGAGCGCCTTGTCCTTCACCCCGCCACGCGTGCGGTAATAGACATTGCCGAAGGCATCCTCGCCGACGCGCTCGCCCTTGCGCCACGTCAGAAGACGGGTCCCCATCGTCTGGCCGTTCCACCAGGTGAAGAGTTGCTTGAGAAAATCCATCGCCGGCCCCGTCGGTTGTGCCGCCAGATGAGGCAGCAAGGACACGGAGGCTGTCTTGACTCAG
>CALCZO010000252.1 GCA_937903315.1 uncultured Alphaproteobacteria bacterium | reverse complement strand
CTTTGCCTTGGTTTTGCCTTTCCGCTGCGGTCCCTTCAAACGCATGGCGTCAGCCGGGCCGATGTGCTGATGTATGCGGCACGCAGGGAGAGTCTACCGCCCCTGACCTGAGCGACACGCGGGACGCCTGAGGAGAGAGCCATGACACGGGCCAGCCGGACCATTCTGACGGGGGCCAGCCTTGGCGCCCTGATCCTTGCAGCCCCGGTCGTCAGCGACCGGATGACCGAGCGGGCGCTGTTGCGCTCGCTTGAGGCGGTCGGTGCCAGCGGCTCGGTCGCTGTGTCATCGCTGTCCGGCACGGTGACGGTGTCGAACCTGATTGTCGGCGATGGCGCAACGCGCATCGGCAGGCTGCGCTTGCAGCAGGCCGGCGGCGGGCTGATCGGCCCCGCCATGGCGCAGGCCGGCGGTTTCACGCTCGAGAACCTCGTCACGACCTTCGAGAAAGGCTCGATCCGCATTCCGAAGGTCACGGTCGAGGGCGCGAGCTTCGGCGCCGGTGACTGGGCGTCGATCTTTGCCGTCGATGCCGGCATGCCGGACCGGATCCGCGCGATGAATGCCAGCGCGATCGTCGTGCCGGAGATCGCGTTCGCCGCCTCTGTCGATGCGCAGAACAAGTTTGAATACACCCTGCGCGACATCCGTGCCGACGGGCTGGTCAACGGGCGGTTCGCCACGGTTGTTGCAGGGCGGACCGAGTTTCTCACCACCGCGCCGGGCATGACGCAGGACGGCATCGGCAAGCGGATGGAAATGACCGGCGTCAACCTCGCCCAGATGGCGCATGTCTGGTTCGGCACCGCCAGGCCGGATGAAAAGCCCGCCGCGCTTTACGATCAGTATCTGATCGAGGGCATGACCTCGACCGCACGCGGCGAGATTGCCATGGACATGACCTTCGGCAAGGTCGTGGGCCGGTCCTTGCGCGTGCGTCCGCTCAAGGACAGGAGTCTCGCGGCGGCCTTCGCCGATCTGATGAAGCAATCGGATGCGGCCAAGGCCAAGGGCACCAAACCCGACGACAAGGAGATGCTCGGCAGGATCCTGCCGATGATGTCTGACCTGATCGACGGGTTCGAGGACGAGGGCACCTCGGGCGACGGCATGACGATTTCGGCCAAGCAGGAGAATGGCGACACGGCACTGATCTCCATCGGCCGCTTTGCCGGGTCCTATGGCGGTGGATCGGTGCCCGCCGGGTTCCTGCTCAGCGACATGGCGGTGAAGACCAACGACGTGACCGCGCGGCTCGCCCATTTCGGCGTCGCGGGATTCTCCTACGCACCGACCCTGAAGGCCATGGCCGACCTGACCGCCAAGGGGATCACCGATTTCTCCTCGGTCGATCCCCGCCGGTTCATGCCGAAGTTCGGCGAGATCACCATCAAGGGATTCTCGATCGATATGGCCGATCCGAACACCCCGGCCGGGGTGAAACCGGAGCGGATCAACGTCAGGCTTGGGCAGTTCCTGCTCAGTGCCAAGAACGAGATTCAGGGAATTCCGACCGACATCACGCTCGGGATCGACAATCTTGCCTTCAATCTGCCGGAGCATTCGTCCGAACCGGGCTTTCAAACCATCCGAGCGCTTGGCTACACGGCGATCGATCTCTCCGCGAAAGTCGCCGCCGCCTGGAATGAACAGGCACGCGAGGTCAGCATCGGCTCTGTCTCCGTCAGCGGTGCCGATATGGGCAGCGTCCGGATGACTGGGCGGCTTGGCAACATCGGCCGCGAGGTGTTTGAGGCCGAACCGGCGCTGGTTCAGGTGGCGCTGATGGGCGCGACCGCCAAGGCCGTTTCGCTGAAGGTAGAGAACAACGGCCTTGCCGAAAAGCTGATCGCGATGCAGGCACGCCAGCAGGGCCGGAAGCCGGAGGACGTGCGCAAGGAAATGGGCACGCTCGCCGCGCTCGGCATTCCCGCCCTGCTTGGCCCATCCGACGACGCCAAGGCGATCTCCGGCGCAATTGCCCGGTTCCTTGCCCGCCCGCGCAACCTGTCGATCGACATTGCGGCGAAGAATGCCGGTGGCATCGGCATTCCCGATCTCGCGATGATCGGCAACCCGCAGGCCGCGATGGGGCTGGTGACGGTCAAGGCCGCCGCGTCGGATTGATTTTGGCCGCCGGGCGGGCTAGTCGGGCAGTGTGACCGACTGGCTCCCCCCGTGGCTGCGCCGCCGCCTCAATCCGCATAACCTGACCCGGACGCATCTCGCCCCGGCGTGCACGCGCTTCGGCTATCAGGTCGGTGATCATTCCTATGGCGCGCCCAAGCTGCGCTTTGCATCACGGGCGGCGCAGCTGACCATCGGCCGGTTCTGCTCCTTCGCTGATGGCGTCGAGATTTTCCTCGGCGGCAATCACCGCACCGATTTTGTCACGACCTATCCCTTCGGCGCGCTGAAAGGCCGCTGGCCGGGCGCCTCCGCCCTGCCCGATCCGGCCACCGGTCGCGGCGATGTCGTGATCGGCAACGATGTCTGGATCGGCTCGGGCGCGGTGATCCTGTCCGGCGTCAGCATTGGCGACGGCGCGGTGATCGGCACCCGTGCCGTGGTGACGCGCGATGTGCCGGCCTATGGCATTGTCGCCGGCAATCCTGCGCGGCTGATCCGCCACCGCTTCGATGAGGCGACGATTGCGGCACTGCTGGCCGCCCGCTGGTGGGATTTGCCTGATAGGGTGATCGACCGGCTCGCCCCGTTGCTCCAGAGCGCCGACATGGCCGCCGCGCTGGAGGCCATCGCCCGCGAACGCGCCGAAAGCTAGCCGGCCCGGCCCAGCGCCATCAGCCGCGACTTGAGGCCCAGCGCCGGTTTTTCAATGGCAAACCACGACGCCGCCGCGACCACAACCGTCAGCACGAGCGACAGCCCAAGCTGCGTCGCCGCCCCGGTTGCCGGCATGGCCGCGAACACCGCCTGCTGGATCGGCCAGCCGTAGAGGTAGATGCCGTAGGACAGATCGGCCTCCGGTTCGGGCAGGCGATGCGTCACCGGGCCGAGCGCGAAGACCAGCATGCCATAGGCTTCGGTGAGGAACAGCAGCGCCTTGGTGAGGGGCGTGCCGGCCACCAGCCCGGTGGCCAGCGCCAGCACCGCGACGATGCGCCAGTCGAGCCGCACCCGCTC
>CALCZO010000251.1 GCA_937903315.1 uncultured Alphaproteobacteria bacterium | reverse complement strand
AGATTCAGCTCGGCCTTCGACGCCGCCTCGATAACGGCGCGCGCATCCTCATGCGTGAGGCGACCTGTGACAGCCATTCAAAAGCCCTTCCATGGACCATCCTGCACTCAGGATGGAGAAGACAACAAACCGCACGCCGGCATTCATACCGGCCCCGGCGCCGTAGCGCCGATGCGTTCGCCCCATGTAGACACGACCGACCGCACCCGGCCCGCCCCGTCCGCGACCGCAACCACCGCCCTGCCCGACCCTCACGGCCCGGACGCATCGGTGATCACATGTTGTCCCCGTCTTCTGCCCCAACGAGGTCAGGAGTGCATATACCAAATCCCGCAGATGCGAAACCCACCAACGGGTGATGCACGACAACACAACGGCGTCATCCCGCATTGAAGGAATGACGCCGGGAAAACGGACCTGCCGGCGCTCAGGCCTGCTTGAGCGTCACCACATTATGCAGCGTGGTGTCGGCCGACTTGAAGAACTTGCCAATGTTGCGCGCGGCCTGCCGGATGCGGTGCTCGTTCTCGACGATCGCAAGGCGGACGAACTCGTCGCCGTGCTCGCCGAAGCCGATGCCCGGCGCGACGGCGACTTCCGCCTTCTCGACCAGCATTTTCGAGAATTCGAGGCTGCCCATGGCCTTGAACTTGTCGGGAATCGGCACCCAGGCAAACATCGTCGCCTGCGGCACCGGCACATCCCAGCCGGCGGCCTTGAAGCTCTCGACCATCGCGTCGCGGCGCTTGCGGTAGGTGTCGCGCATCTCGCGGATGCAATCGTCCGGCCCGTTGAGCGCGGCGGTGGCGGCGACCTGGATCGGCGTATACGCGCCGTAATCGAGATAGGACTTCACGCGGGCCAGCGCGGCACAGAGCTTGTCGTTGCCGACCGCAAAGCCCATGCGCCAGCCGGCCATCGAGAAGGTTTTCGACATCGAGGTGAACTCGACGGCGATATCGAACGCGCCGGGCACCTGGAGAATCGACGGCGGCGGGCTGTTGTCGTCGAAATAGACCTCGGCATAGGCGAGATCGGACAGGACGATCAACTCGTGCTTCTTGGCGAAGGCGACCAGATCCTTGTAGAAATCGAGGCTGGCGACTTCCGCTGTCGGGTTCGACGGGAAGCAGGTGACGAGCGCGATCGGCTTGGGAATCGAATGGATCACAGCCCGTTCGAGCGCGCGGAAATATTCCTCGTCCGGTGTCGCCGGCACGGACCGGATCACGCCGCCGGCCATCAGGAAGCCAAACGCGTGGATCGGATAGCTTGGATTGGGGACCAGCACCACGTCGCCCGGCGCGGTGATCGCCTGCGCCATGTTGGCAAAGCCTTCCTTCGAGCCAAGGGTGGCGATGACCTGCGTATCGGGGTTCAGCTTGACGCCGAACCGGCGCGCATAATAGCCCGCCTGCGCCTTGCGAAGGCCGGGAATGCCCTTGGACGCCGAATACCGGTCCGTCCGCGGCTTGCCGATCGTCTCGATCATCTTCTCAAGCACATGCTTGGGCGCCGGCAGGTCCGGGTTGCCCATGCCGAGATCGATGATATCCGCGCCGTTCGCCCGCGCCTGAGCCTTGATCTTGTTGACCTGCTCGAAAACATACGGCGGCAGACGGCGAACGCGGTGGAATTCCTGCATCTCGAAAAAGCTCTCGTTGGGGCGCTGCCCGAAGACAGGGCGAAACACTTCGACCACGGATCGTACTCCAGAATGCGCGCGACCCGCCATGTCGCTCCATATGCGAAGTTTTTTCGCCTTGCCAGCGCTTTTCGGCACGGCAGGACGGCGGCGGCAGGCCCGGCTCGACAAGTGCCTACGGTCTGGCTGGAGACGAGCCTGCCAGACCTTTCTTGTCGTTTGGTTTCTGTTTGGTGGATTTTTGCGATGCCGGCGGCGTGACAGCAGCCACGGGCGCGGCCGTACCGACCGCTGGCCCCGAATAGGCCGGCACGGGCGGCAGTTCCGGCGGCTTGAACCCCGGCTCGATCTTGCCGTCATAGGGCGAGGCCGGGCGGGCAGCCGCGGCAATCGCCTCGTTCTTCTGGCGCAGCTGATCAAGTTCGGCAGCGGTCCTGACCACCCCGTCGGCCGAATGGGGCGCGGCGGGGCGTTGCGGCGTCACGCCCACTGCGGGATATTCTGCCTGAGGGCTGCGGCTGTCCCGCACGAACGGTTCCGGTTCGGCCAGCTTGCCTGTGACGCCGACGGTCGTCGTCGTCCGGCGGAAAACCCCGTCCTCCTCGAACGGAGACAGCGCACATCCCTGCCCTGCCAGCCCGATCAGAACGATGGCTAGTCCTTTAATGGCATTGCGCAGGCCGCTAAAAACTCTCATTGTTCCTGTAATTCCAAAGAACGCCTCATTGTCGTCGACAGTTCTTGCTCGTCCGTCAAGACTGTGGTGGTGTAAAAATGACATGCTCCGGGAGGGGACCTATGGGCAAGACCGACACGACACCGGAAGCGGAAGCTTTCGCTCTGGCATCAGCCAATGTCGAGGAGATTGCCGAGAACTCCGCCAAAATCGTGGCTGAAATGGGCAAGGCCACGGCTGCAATGGTCAAGGGCGTCGAAAGCGGCGAGACCCAGCCGGCCCAGACCTCGACCGAGGTGGCCGATGTCATCAAGACCTTCAGCGCCGTCGCCGAAAGCTGGTTGCACGACCCGCAAAAGGCGGTCGAGATGCAGAAGAAGGTGTCCGACGATGTGATGGCCCTGTGGACCGAGAGCCTGCGCATGATGCAGGGCGAGGCACCCAAGCCCGTCGTGCCGATGCCGGCGCGCGATGCCCGGTTCACCGATCCCGACTGGGAAACCAACCCCTATTTCAACGTGCTGAAACAGGCCTATTTCGTCGGCTCGAACTGGCTGACCACGCTGGTGGACAATGCCGAGGGGCTGGATGACCAGACCCGGCGCAAGGCGCAGTTCTACACCCGGCAACTGCAGGGCATGCTCTCGCCCTCCAATCACGTGCTGACCAACCCGGAACTGCTGCGCACCACGATCGAGGAAAAGGGCGCCAATCTCGTCCGCGGCATGAAGATGATGGCCGAGGATATCGAGCGCGGCCGTGGCGAACTGCGCATCCGCCAGTCGGACGATTCGAATTTCGAGGTCGGGCGCAACATCGCCAACACGCCGGGCAAGGTGGTGTTCCGCAACCGGCTGATCGAGTTGATCCAGTACACGCCGACGACAGCAGAAGTCTACAAGACGCCGCTGCTGATCGTGCCGCCGTGGATCAACAAGTTCTATGTGCTCGATCTCAACCCGGAAAAGTCGTTCATCCGCTGGGCCGTGGAACAGGGGCTGACGGTTTTCACCCTGTCCTGGGTAAACCCTGACGAGCGGCACAAGGACTGCGGCTTTACCGAATACATGAAGCTCGGGCCGCTGGCCGCGCTCGATGAGATCGCCGCGATCACCGGCGAGAAATCCTGCCACACCATCGGCTATTGCGTCGGCGGCACGATGCTGTCGATCACGCTGGCGTGGCTGTGGGCCAAGGGACAGGGCAAGCGCGTCGCCAGCGCAACGCTGTTCACCACGCAGGTCGATTTTACCCATGCCGGCGACCTGCTGGCCTTCGTCGATCGTGAAAAGGTCGAGCAGGTCGAGGAGCAGATGAAGCCCAAGGGCTATCTGCCCGGCGCGAAAATGGCCAATGCCTTCAACATGTTGCGGCCGACGGACCTGATCTGGAACTATTACGTCAACAACTATCTCAAGGGCAAGGCGCCCGCCGCGTTCGATCTTCTGTACTGGAATTCGGATTCGACCCGGATGCCCGAGGCCAACCACAGCTTCTATCTGCGCAACTGCTACCTCGATAACACCCTGTCCAAGGGCGTGATGGAGGTTGACGGGGTCAAGCTGTCGCTGAAGAAGGTCAGGACACCGATCTACAATCTGGCGGCACGCGAGGACCATATCGCGCCGGCCAAATCGGTGTTCCACGGCTGCCAGTTCTTCGGCGGGCCGGTGCGCTATGTCATGGCCGGCTCCGGCCACATCGCAGGGGTCGTCAATCCGGCGACCAAGCCGAAATACCAGTACTGGACCGGCGGCGAGGCGAAGGGCGACTTCGACGCCTGGGTCGCCAGCGCATCCGAACATCCGGGCACGTGGTGGCTCGACTGGATCGGCTGGGTGACCAAGGGCGACAGCAAGGTGGCGCCGCGCAAACCCGGTGGCGGACGCAGGACGCTCGGCGATGCGCCGGGGACCTATGTCAAGATGAAGGCGTGAACCACCGCACACCGGGGCTCAGGGCGATTTTACCCTGTTCAGCAGCATCGCCAGCGGCTAAACGCCGGTGGCGATGCCTGTTGATATTTGAACGACCTATGGTTTTCCCGTGAGCCTGCGCGCGATCATCAATCTGTCCAGCCGCCGGATCGGCGCCGATGCGGACCCCGGTGCCGTCATCCTCGATGCCGGCGCCGTGCGCGCGGCGTTCTCGCCGCGGCTGCTTGCAAAGACCTTCAGGCACTATGACAGTGTCGATCTGCTCGTCGATGACCGGCGCTCGCTGCTGTCGGTCAAACCGCAGATCGCCGCGCGGATGATGGCGCGCGGTGCCTGCCGGCTGGTCGATCCCGACGGCAGCGAGGCGATCACCTGGTCACGGCTGGCCGGAACCGGGCTCGGCACGCTCAAGGGGCTGATCGCGCAGCCGGCGCTGGCCCGCGCGGTCGATGCCCGGCTCGATGCGCTGGAGCGCGCGCCGCGCGCGCGGCGGTTCGGCGCGGGGCCGCCGCTCTTCATCCGCGCCGACCTGTGGTACGGCGTCAAGGCGGGCGGTTCGCTCGGCCATATTGCCGGCGTGCTGAAGGGGCTGGCGGCCCTTGGCCTGCCGGCCCGGCTGGCGACCACCGAGGCGATCCCGACCATTCCGCCCGAAACGCCGGTGATCACCATTGCGCCGAAGCCCCGCCAGCTGCTCCAGGCCGAGTGGCAGCAACTGGCCTTCAATCTCGACTTCTCCGACGCCCTGTTCCGCGATCCTGACGGGCCGCCGCCGCGCTTCATCTATCAGCGGCACGGGCTGAACCTGTTCGGCGGGCTCGATCTCGCCCGGCGCTGGGATGTGCCGCTGGTGCTGGAGTATAACGGGCCGGAGGTGTGGGTGGCCGATCACTGGGGGCGCCCCTTGCAGGAGCGCGACCGGGCCGTGCGGGCCGAGACGCTGTCGGTCCACGGGGCGGACCTGATCGTCGCGGTCAGCGACGTGCTGGCCGATGACCTGAAGCGGCAGGGCATCGCGCCAGAACGGATTGCCGTCATCCCCAACGCGGTCGATCCGGACATGTTCCACCCCGATCGCGATGCCAGTGCGCTACGCACCCGCTACGGGCTGACGGGCAAGACCGTGATCGGGTTCATCGGCACGTTCGGGCCGTGGCACGGGGTCGAGGTGCTGGTCGACGCAGTGGCGGCGATGCTGACCCAAGCGCCGCATCTGCGTGACCGGGTGCGGCTGATGCTGGTCGGCGACGGATCGCGGATGCAGGACGCACGCGAGCGGATCGCCGCCCATGGCCTCGCAGACGTCGTGGTGCTGACCGGGCTGGTGCCGCAGTCGCAGGGACCGGACCACGTCGCGGCCTTCGACATCGCCACCGCGCCGACGGTCGAAAATGCCGATGGCAGCGCCTTTTTCGGCTCGCCGACCAAACTGTTCGAGTATCTGGCCGCCGGAAAGCCCTGTGTCGCCTCGGCCATCGGGCAGGTCTCCGACATCATCCGCCATGGCGAGACCGGTCTGCTGACGCCGCCGGGCGACGGGGCGGCGCTGGCTGCCGGCTTGCTGCATCTGGTCAGCGATGATACGGCGCGCAAGGCGATGGGGATGGCAGCGCGGGCAGATGCGGTCGCGCACCATACCTATGGCGCGCGCGCCACGGTACTGGCGGAACGGCTGACGGCGCTCGGCTATGACGCATGACCGGTCATCCGGCATGGACCAACGGAGGCATTCTTGACGACCGGACCTGACACACCGCCATCGTCGGCAGGACGCCTGAAGGCGGCGATCCTGCGCCTCATCGAAATTCCGCGCGGGTTGACCAGCCTGAGCAGCCAGTTGGTGCTTATGTCCGACGGGTTGGCGAGGCTCGAGCAGGATGGTGCGCAACGGCACGCGGCAACACAGACCGTATTGCAGGCGCTGGCCGACCGGCTCGACAGGACCGAGGCGGAGCAGCTCGAACAGCGGGACCGGATAACCCGGTTGCATGACGGCGTGGTCAGTCTGCAGGCCCATGCCGCGATGGCGGGCATGGACACTGTCCGGCCGGCACGCCCGCTGTTCACCGACAGCGAAATGCAGGCCGCCAAGCTCGTGAGGCATCTTGGCGAGCGCCTGCCGCCGGCATTGGTGACATTTCTCGACGCGGCACGCGATCTGCCCCTGCTGGTGCAGGACGACACCCACCTGCCCGGCGCATCGGAGGCCGGACGGACCTTTGCGCTCGCCGCCGCCAACAGGGACCGGCGCGCGGTCATTGACGCCGGCACGCGGCTGGTCTGGCTGCTGCCGCCCGCCTCCGAGGATGGCGCGGCGATGGCTGACGAACTGGAGCAGGCGCTCGGGATTCTGGCGACTGATGTCACCGTTCATGCCGGTGTCGGCACGCCGGAACGCACCATCGTCACCGGCATCCGCAAGGCGGAATCGGCGATGCCGGTGCTGGTCTGGGACGGGCTTGGCGCCTCGTTCGCGGCCGCCAGCCAGACGGCGGCGGCGCTGACTGTCGCGACGCGGCAGCGGATCCGGCCTGCCCTGCGGTTGCCGGCCCTTGCTGACCAGGCGGCGGACGACTGGGCGGACGCAGCCGTCTCCCATCTCGTGACCTGTCTCGGATCGCTCCATGCGACCGAGTGGGGCGTCGCATGGCCCGCCGCGGCGCTCGATGCTGATGAGACGTTCATGCCGGCGCTTGACGCGCTGCGCGCGGCCTTGTCCCGGCACGGCCTGTCGCTGGCGTTCCAGTGGGTCGAAGGCCACGTCACCATCGCCCGGACTGCGGCGATCCACCGCCTCGCACGCCGAGCGGGCGTGCGGCTGGATCTGACCCCCACGGCGCGCGACGTCGGCGCCGGGCTGATGACCGCCTACGATGCGGTCGCGCCCTACCGGCCGGCGGGCTTCGATCTGCGGATCCCGGCTTTTGCCGCAGTCGTGCCCGGCACGAGCCCGCTGATCTGCATGGCGCGGCGCGACACGGCGCTCGATATCGCCGGCAGCGATCCGTTCGAGGCCTGGACTTGTGATGTCGCCCGGCGGCTCGATCAGGTGTTCGACAGGCAGGCGCGGCGGCGCTTTTCCGCATGGCTCGACGCCGGCAACAGCCAGGCCGGCCAGTGGGAACAGTTCCACGTCTACAACTGGCGCCCGCCGGTCGATGCGCTGTCGGTCGTGCCGGTCATCGATGCCAACGGGCAGGCGAGCGATTCCTTCCTGCGCGTGCTCTCCGAAGGGCTGGACCGGTTCAGGCCGATTGCCCCGGCCGACATTGTCGCCAGCGGCAGTGCCGGCGGGCTCGATCCGGCCAGCGACAATCTCACCTTGCAGATCGACGCGCATGACTATCTCGTCGGCCGCCTCGAACCTTCGGCGGATTCAGCGCGGCTGATGGACTGGTTCCCCGCCGCGATGGGCGACACGCTCGAAATCGGCAGCGGCTATGGCGTTCTGGCCCGCCGGTTCATGGACCGGACGACGCAGTACGTCGGCGTCGACCTGACGCTGGCGCAGGGTCGCGCCATCGCCGATCTCGGCGGCCATCCGCTGGTGGCCGATATTCACGCCCTGCCGTTCCCGGATGGCGCGTTCGACACGATCATCGCCGACAACGTCATCGAACATGCTCTCGAACCGCTGAAGGCGCTCGGCGAAATCCGCCGCCTGCTGCGGCCGGGCGGGAAGGCTTACCTGCTCCTGCCGCTCGACTATCTGGGCAAGGCCTATCGTAACCCGAGCCATCTGTGGAAGGCCGACCTGCATTCGATCCGCAGCGCTCTGGGGCAATCGGGGCTGGCGATCCTGCGCGCCGATACGGCGGTGTATGCCCATCTCGGCGGCGATGGATCGTTCCCCTCGTGCCAGAACACCACGTCGTATTGGGAGGTCTGTTCGCTCGACCATGCCGACGATACCGGTGCCCGCGATGACGGTTCGGTCGTGCGTCCCGACCTGCTTGCCGACATTCTCGGGGTCGATCCTGATCTCGGGGCGATCACCCATCAGGCCGGCGAGGATGTCGTCGCGCTCAATGCAACGTCCGATCTTGAGCCGCTGGCCCGCAATTCGCCCGCGCTGCGCAACTTCAACTGGTCGTTCTACATCCGCTTCAGCGGCGCGCGCATCGTCCGGTCGCTGAAGGCGCTCCGGCAGCGCAAGGTGTCCGGGACGGTGCTCGATATGGGGTCGTATTTCGGCAACTTCAGCCTCGCGCTCAAGCGTGCGGGCTGGCAGCCGGTGGCGCTCGATTCCTACAGGACCTATGGCCATGCCTTCGATCAGCATCGCGCGCGGATGGAAGCGGAAGGCATCGACATCCGCGATTACGACGATATCGGCTATGATCTGAGCGGGTTTGCTGACGAAAGTTTCGACGCCATCATCTGCATGGGCGTGATCGAGCATATTCCGCACACGCCGCGGATGCTGCTCGACAGCATCCGCCGCGTGCTCAAGCCGGGCGGCGTGGCGATCCTCGACACGCCCAATCTCGGCTATGAATACCAGCGCCAGAAACTGATGCGCGGGCAGACGGTGTTCGCGCCGATCGAAACGCAGTTCGAGACCGATATCCCGTTTGAAGGGCATCATCGCGAGTACCTGCCCGAGGAAATGCGCTGGATGCTGACCCGCGCCGGGTTCGAAGCCGTCGACATCGAGATGTTCAATTACTCGGTCTATGGCTTCACCGAACTGACCGGCGAGCATCTTGTCCGGTTTCGGGCGATGGAACGCGACCCCAATCGCCGCGAGATCATTCTCGCCGTGGCTGCCAAACCCCAGCGCTGAGCCCTGCCTGTCCGGGATCCCTGCCGGACCGTTTCCCGGCATGGGTTCGCTGTGATTGACAATAGGAATTAATTGCTAGTATATTGAGCCTTTGTTCCTAGAGGCGTTCCATGTCAACCAGCACTCCACGTTGCCAGTTTCCCTATATCGCCGCCGGGCAGGCGCAGAAGCATGTCACCCACAATGAGGCGCTCGACCGGCTCGACACCCTGCTGTTCCTCGCTGTCGAGACCGCGGGCGGCAATGCGCCGCCTGTCGCGCCCGCCGAAGGGTCGCGCCATATCGTCGGTCCGGCACCGACCGGGGCATGGGCGGGACAGGCCCATGCGATCGCGCTCGCCGAAGACGGGCTGTGGCAGTTCCTGACGCCGCAGGCCGGATGGCAGGCCTGGCATGTGGCCAGTGCCGGCGCGCTGGTGTTCACCGGCAGCGACTGGCAACCGCTGGCCAGCGGCGGCGCAGGCGGGCCGGCGATGCTGCTCGGCATCAACACCAGCGCCGATGTCACCAACCGCCTCGCCGTGGCGAGCGCGGCCTCGCTGTTCACGCATGAGGGGGCCGGGCACCAGATCAAGATCAACAAGGCGGGTGCGGCCGACACCGCAAGCCTGCTGATGCAGGACGGCTATTCCGGCCGGGCGGAACTTGGCCTTGCCGGCGACGATGATTTCCACCTCAAGGTCTCGGCCGATGGCATCGCGTGGCACGAAGCGATGGTCATCTCGCGCACGGACGGGACCGTCGCGTTTCCCTCAGGGGTCAGCGGCCTTGCCGGCGGCGGCACGCCGGGACCCAACCTCCTGATCAACGCCTCCATGGCAATCAACCAGCGGGCCTTTGCCGGCGGTGCGCTCGCCGAGAGCCAGTACGGTTTCGATCGCTGGAAGGCAGGGACCGGCGGCTGCACGCTGACCCGAGCCGGCAATGGCGCCATCACGCTGACCGGTGCCCTGTGCCAGATCATCGAGGCGCCGCAACTGGCCGGGCAGTCCGTATTCCTTTCGGTCGAAAACCCGGACGCAACGCTCACGGTCGATGTCGCAGGAGCCAGCGGCACGATCACTGCCGGAGCCGGACGGCGCGGCCTGGCGCTGACCGTGCCGGGCGGCGCGACCGGTGATGTCGCCGTGACGCTCACCGGCACCGGCGCCACGTTCTTCCGCCCGCTGCTGACCATCGGCGAGACGATGACAGCGTATCCATTCGTCTCCACCGGTGCCGACCTGCTGGCCTGCCAGCGCTACTTCTGCAAGACCTACAATCTCGATGTCGCCCCCGGTGCGGTGACAACCAACGGCCAGATGATCGCCAATGCAGTCGGCACATCCGCCGGTCACGTGACGCTCAATTTCGTCTATCCGACAACGATGCGCAGCGTGCCGACGGTCACGGTCTATTCACCCGGATCGGGGCTGACGGGCAAGATGCGCCGCTCGGACGGGACGGACCTGAACACCGCCTTCCACGGCATCAGCGAGCGGTCGGCCGCGATCTACAATGCCGTGGGCACAACCAGCGGCTCGATCCATGCGCTGCATTGCACGGCGCAGGCCGAACTGTAACGTCCTGCCGGACGTGCCGGCGCGGAGACCCCGCGCCGGCACTGCTGCCTTGTCAGTGCGCGCCGATCCAGCGCTCGTGCCAGAAGATGGCGTTCATCAGCACCCACATGTGGAAGCCCCAGTTCATGGTGCCGTCCGTCTGGGCCTTCAGCAGGCCGCGGGCATAATCCTTGTCGATGAAGCCTTCCTTGACGATCGGCGACCGGTCGAACGCGTCGAGACAGGACTTGCCGAAGTTCTTCTCCATGAACCACTTGTCCATCGGCGCGCCGAAGCCCTGCTTGCGGCGATAGAGCAGGTCATGGTCGACATAGGGCTCGGCGACCTTCTTGAGGATCTTCTTGCCGATGCCGTCCGACAGTTTGTAGGACGGCGGCAGGCGGCGGGCAAACTCGATCACCTCATGATCGAGGAACGGCACGCGCGCCTCGATCGAATGGGCCATCGTCATCTTGTCGACGCGCATCAGGAGATGCTCCGGGATGCGCTGCTTCATTTCCATGTACGGAATCTTCTGCAGGACTTCCGGCTCCTGCAACTGGCCGGCGAGCGGGCCGAGATATTCGTTGACGACAGCATGGCTGTCGAGCAGGCGCACGCCGGGCGGCACCAGCCCCTCGATCGGGCAATTGATGTCGGCCTGGAACGGTCCGGTGTCAGGCGTCAGCTTGTCGCGCAGGTCGCCCCACCAGCAGACGGCGCCGCCCCAGAACAGTTCCTGTCCGCTGCGGGCGCGGCGGGTGATTTCCTTGTCTTCCTGATTGTCGAACAGGCCCCAGCGGCGACCCTTGCGCGCGGGCGCATAGACCTTCTCGTACTTGTCGAGATAGTGCTGGCACCACCAGTAGCCGAGGAAGTTCTCGTCCGCCCCCTCGCCCACCTGCACCACCGTGGTGCCGGACTGGCGCACGAGACGCGACAGGAAATAGAGCGGAATGCACACGTTGTCGGCAATCGGCTCATCCTGAAGCTCGACCAGAGTCGGCAGGAATTTCAGCGCCTCGTTGGAATCGATCCGCGTCTCGTGGTGATCGGTGCCGTAGCGCTGGCTCAGCTTCTTGGCAAAGTGGAATTCGTTGAATTCCTCGTGCGTGTCGTATCCGACGGTGAAGGTCGTCACCGGCCGGTCCATCAACTCGCTCATCAGCGCGACATTGAGGCTGGAATCGACGCCGCCGGACAGCAACACGCCGAACGGCACGTCCGAGACCATGCGCCGCCCGATCGAGGCGCGCATTTCCTTCAGCAGCCCGTCGCAGGCCTCGTCGTAGCTGAGGTCCTTTTCCGAAATCAGGTCGCGGGCGTTGGGCGCGCAATCCCAGTAGCGGCGCGCCTTGCCATGGCCATTGTGGTCGATGGTGACGACATAGCCGGCCGGCAGCTTGAACACATCCTTGAACAGGGTCAGCGGCGCCGGCGCGACAATGAAGGTCAGGTAGTGCCAGAACGCGACGCGGTCCATCTGCGGCGAAACCTGCGGATGGGCAAACAGTGCGCGGATTTCCGAGGCAAACAGCCATTCCCCCGAGTGCGTGCGATGCACGTAGAGCGGTTTGACACCGGCGCGGTCGCGGATCAGGTGGAGCACCGGCTCCTCGACCTTGCGCGCGTCATAGATGGCGATGGCGAAATCGCCGTTCAGCTTGTCGATGAACGGCAGGCCCCACTGCTGGTAGGCGTTGAGGATCACTTCGGTGTCGGAGTGATCGGTCTTCCACGTGTTGACGCCAAGGGACTGCAATTCCTTGCGGATGTCGGCGTGGTTGTAGATCTCGCCGTTGAACACCAGCGCGACATCGCCGGCGGGGTTGAGCATCGGCTGGCTCGCGGCCTGCGACAGGTCGATGATCGACAGGCGGCGATGGCCGAGCGCACAGCGCCCCCGCCCCTCTCGCCACTGGTCCGCCCCGTCAGGGCCGCGGTGGACCATCCGGTCGCGCATCGTGGCGATCACCTCGTCCGAGATGACGGCTTCCCCGCGGGGGCGATAGGCTCCAACCAATCCGCACATGGTATCGTGTTTCTTTCTGTCCGGTCGTGTTCGTTCAACAGCGGGCGGCGCAAGGCCGACGCAGCCCGCTTCCTAACCGCTGGCGTGGCGACAAACAAGGTTGATGCCAATCCCGCTCACGCAGCCGAACCCTCGACGAGACCGAGACGGGCGAGCAGCGGCGCGGTGCGCCGGTCCCACGACGCGGACGCGGCAAAGGCCTGCAGGGTCTGACGCGCTTCAGGCGCGCTGATGGCCTCGCGCAGGGCGGCGACAAATCCGGCGGCATCATCGGCCAGCCGCACGGGTCCGCCGATGCGGCGGATCTCGGCCGTCGGCGTCGC
This sequence comes from uncultured Alphaproteobacteria bacterium, assembly GCA_937903315.1. Taxonomy (GTDB): domain Bacteria; phylum Pseudomonadota; class Alphaproteobacteria; order Rhizobiales; family Beijerinckiaceae; genus JAIUNP01. The sequence continues at coordinate 6,952 of CALCZO010000251.1, read as the reverse complement.
GACGATCGGCAGGCCCGCCGCTGCATATTCATAGAGCTTCAGCGGGTTGACGGCATTGACAAGGTCGGCGTGGCTGGCGCGGTTGAACGGAATGACGCCGACCGAGGCGTGCTGGAGATAGCCGGGCAGATCGCGATACGAGCGCGGGCCGAGCACATGAACGTTCGGCAGGTCGCCACCGCTGGCGAGCTTGCCGGGGCCGATCCAGATGAACGAGACATCCGGCATCGCCCGGGCAACCTCAGCCATCATCTCGTGGTCTATCCAGCGGGCGATGGCGCCCATGTACAGCACGCGAGGACCGGGAATCGCCCCGTACTCCCGAGGCAGGGCGGCAGGCGGCGCAAAGTGTCCCGGATCGACGCCGTTTTCGACCAGAACGATATCGCGCGCGTTCCACTGGCGCGCAATCGGCTCGAGTTCGCGGGCCGAGATCGCCACCACGTCGCATTCGGCAGCCAGCGCGCGTTCCTGCGCGCTCAGCGCCCCGGGCAGGACATTGGCCCCGTCCGGGAAATCGAACAGCCGCAGTGCCGTCTTCTTCGGCCGCAGGATGCCGCGCAGCGGGCGGCACAATGCGCCGTCGAACATCATCAGGTCCGGCGCGTCAAACCCGGCGGCCGCGAGCTGCGCGCCGAGCGGCGGCAGGCACATCCGGCACCAGTTCTCGAGGATGAACGGCGAACCAGCCCCGACCCGACCGGACAGCGGCAGCAGCGTAAACGGCGTCAGCGTTTTCAGGTTGGGTGCCACCTCGACCAGGCCCTTGCGCGCCTCCGCCATGCGGCGGGCAGCGCGCTGATTGAACGGTGCCGCCGTCGCATGGGCGAGCGAGGCAGGGTCGGTCAGCAGCAGCACCTGCCAGCCCCGGTGCGCCAGCACCTGTGCGATGTGGTGCGAGCCGACGACGACGCCCTGATCGTAGGGATGAACGGTGGTGATGATCGCCCGGCGGGTCATGCCCGCGCCCCGAAATTCAGGGTGACCCAGCGGCTGAGCCCATGCAGCGCCCACAAGAGACCGGAATGATTGTGGCGCCCGGCCCGGTGTTCGGCCAGCATCCGGTCGATCAGGGTCTGGTCCAGCGCATCGCGCAGCGGGCCGTTGCGCAGCGTATCGCGCGCGACATCGCCGAACGGACCGGCCAGCCAGCGATCGGCCGGGGCACCGAAGCCGCGCTTTCGCGCCGTCAGCAGGTCCTGCGGCAGCAGCCCGGCCAGCGCCTCGCGCAGCAGGCCCTTGGGCTGGGCCCCTTCCAGCTTCATCTCGGCCGGAATGCCGAGCGCGAATTCGACCATCCTGCGGTCGAGAAACGGGACGCGCGCCTCGACGCCGTGCGCCATCGTCATCTTGTCGACGCGCATCAGCAGCAGTTCGGGCAGGCGCTGGAGAAACTCGAGACCGATCATCCGTTCGAGGGGATGCAGGCCGGCGCGGGTTGCGTCGATCGACGCATACCAGCGCGACACCATCGCTTCGGGATCGGTGCCTTGAGCGGGCGACGGTCCGCCGTCCGCCTCGATCCAGCGCGGCTCAGCGCCGGCCAAAGCCGCATGGCCGCCGATCAGCGCCTGCCCGACCATCGGCCAGGCCAGCACCGCGCCGCCCCAGAACATCTCGCCACCGCCGGCGGCGCGATCCAGAAAATCGAGCCGTGTCAGCGCGCGAAGATCATGCGAGGCAAACCGCCGTCCGAGCCGCGCCGCCGCCACACCGAGCGGACCGGTCAACCGCGCCTTGCGGGCATGGCCGGCGATCGATCCGAGATACATGCGCCAGTGCCCGTAGCCGGCGAACAGTTCGTCCGCCCCCTCGCCGACCAGGATGACCTTGCCCTTGCGATGCGACACATCGCGCGACAGGAACCACAGCGGCAGGCAGACCCAGTCGGCCTGCGGCTCGTCCATCGCCGCCACCATCGCATCAATGCCGTCGATGGCATCGCGCGTCGGCAGAGCATAGATATGGTGGCGGGCACCGCACCGGGCCGCGGTGGCGGCGGCGGCCTCCGTCTCGTCGAAGGTGTCATCGTCGCCAAAGCGCACGGTATAGGCGTCCAGCGGACCATGCTTCTGCGACGCTAGCGTCAGCAGCGCGGTTGAATCGATGCCGCCCGACAGCATGACGCCGACCGGCACGTCAGCGATCATCTGGTCCTCGACCGCCTGTTCGACATGGCCGCGCAGCCGGGCGACGATCTCGGCCCGCGAACCGGAGACCGGTGTGGCCGCCGCAATCGGGTTATAATAGCGCACCAGCCGCTGCGGCGCGCCCTCTGCCACTTCAAGCCGATGGCCGGCGGGCAGCTTGAACACACCGTCGGCAAACGTGTAGGGCGCCGGCACGGCCATGAAGGTCAGGTAGGCGGCAAGATGGGCCAGTGCCGGGCCGGACCGCATCTCAGGGTGGGCGAGGATGCCCTTGACCTCGGACGCGAACAGCAGCGCACCGCCCCCCTCGCCGTCAAGCCAGGCGACATACAGCGGCTTGATGCCGTAGGGATCGCGCACCAGATGGGTGATGCGGCGGGATGAATCGTGAATGGCGAAGCTGTAGATGCCCTGAAGCCGCGACAGCAGCCCGTCGATCCCCCATTCCTCATAGCCGTGGATCAGGGATTCGGTATCCGATCCGGCAGTGGCATAGCGGTGACCGGCGGCGGCAAGGGCCTGTCTCAATTCCTTGTGATTGTAGATTTCGCCGTTGAAAACGATCGAGACCGCGCCGTCCTCATTATGCATCGGCTGGTTGGCGGCCGGATCAAGATCGATGATCGCAAGCCGCCGATGACCGAAGGCGACGTCGCCGCGCGCTGATACCCACAGACCGACGCCATCAGGCCCACGGTGGGCGATTGCGCCGACCATGGCTTCCAGCCCGGCCCGGCTGACCTGCCTTGCCGCCAGAGAAATCGATCCGGCAATGCCACACATTCGGCAATCGGCTCCAGAAAAGGCAAAAGGCCTGTCACAAACAGGGCAAGAACATTACAAACATCAAGGCCATTCCGGTCGTCGTCGCGACTCCGATCAGTATGCGGCCCCGTTGCGGTCGTACCTCACGACTTGTTACAAATCAACGAAGCCTGCCGTCGGCAACCGACGTCAGGACCGGGCCACCTGACCCTTGCGATCCTGCCTGCTACGACCTCGCGGACGCTGCGTCATCCTTCGTCCGGGTGACCGCCTTGGTCAATTATCCTATCGATAACAAGCGATTTGACCTTGACACCCGACGACCCATTGACCAAGAAACCGCCACTTGGTTCATCCGGTTATGCCCGTGTCAGGGCAGTTTGAGCAACTTTGTGCACCCATGCCGAACGTGCCCGTGCCCTTGGCATCGGTGAATGCCGGACCCGCAACGGCATTGGCGACGTCTCGGTCACAGGTTTGAAACAGGACAACAGAGGCCGGCGTCAACGGTGACGACGGCTTGCAGGTATTGGTGACAAGATCATGAGCTTCAACACAATTTCGGTCGTCGGCCTCGGCTATGTCGGTCTGCCCACGGCGGCTACGATTGCCGCGCGGGGGGTCAACGTCATCGGCGTCGATATCCGCAAGGAAGCGGTCGAGCGGATCAATCAGGGCCAGGCCCATTTTTCCGAACCCGATCTCGACATCATCCTCAATTCGGTTGTCCGCTCCGGCAAACTCAGGGCCGTCACCGCCCCCGAGCCGGCGGACGCATTCATGATTGCGGTGCCGACGCCGACCGATGCCGAGCACAAGCCCGACATGACACTCGTGGAAGCGGCGCTGACCAATCTGGCTCCGGTGCTCAAGTCCGGCGATCTGGTGATCGTCGAATCGACCTCGCCTGTCGGCACCACGCGCCGCGCGACCGAACTGATCAAGTCGCTGCGCCCCGATCTGACCAACCCCTATGATGCGCCCGAAACATCGGACCTGATGTTCGCCTACTGCCCCGAGCGCATCCTGCCCGGCCAGACCGTGCGCGAACTGATCGACAACGCGCGCATCGTCGGCGGTCTCGACAAGCGCAGCGCCCAGCGCGCCCGCGATCTCTACGGCATCTTTGCCAAGGGCGAGATCGTGATGGCGACCGCCGAGGAGGCGGAGCTGTCCAAGCTGACCGAGAACGCCTACCGCGATGTCAACATCGCCTTTGCCAACGAACTGTCGCTGGTGTGCGAGACGCTGGGCATCAACGTGTGGAATGTCATCCGCATGGCCAACAAGCATCCGCGCGTCAACATCCTCGCGCCGGGGCCGGGCGTCGGCGGCCATTGCATCCCGGTCGATCCGTGGTTCATCCATCATGCCGTGCCGGACAAGACGCCGCTGATCCGCACCGCGCGCGAAGTCAACATGGCGAAGACCCATTTCATTGCCGAGAAGATCGCCGCCCGCGCCGGACGGTTCAAGGAGCCGGCCATCGCCGTGCTCGGTCTGGCCTACAAGCCCGATGTCGACGACCTGCGCGAAAGCCCGGCGGTCGAGATTGCCGTCGAACTCGCCAAGCTGAAGAACGCGCGCATTCTGGTCGTCGAGCCGCACATCGACACGCTGCCGCGCGAACTGGCCGGCAAGAGCAATGTCGAGCTGGTCGGCCTCAACGAGGCGCTCGACCGGTCCGACGTGGTCGGCATTCTGGTCGGTCACGCCGCGTTCAGGACCATGGACACGGCGCGGCTGTTCGAGCGTGCGCTGATCGATGCGGTCGGCCTGTTCGTCCAGGCATCGCGGTAAGGGGCGGCAGTCATGCGTCAGATTCTGTTCTCCGGCGGTCAGGCCATTGTCGCGCGCGTGCCGCGCCCGGTCGTCGCCCCCGGTCATGTGCTCGTGCGCGTGCGCTATTCGCTGGTCTCGACCGGGACCGAAACCGCCTCGCTGCGGCCGCTGACCTCCGGGTCTGCCGGCACGACGCGGGCCGAGCAGGTGGCGCACCTGTCCTCGCGCGCCAGTGTCTATCTGTCGAAAGCGGTGCGCGATCCGCGCAAGGCGGCGACCAAGCTCAAGGAGATCGTCACCTCGGCGCTGCGCCAGCGGCTGCCCGAGCGCAAGGCGGCTCCGGCCAGCCCGCCGATCGACCTTGGCTCCATGTCATGGACAGGCACCGGCGGCGGCAAGGTCAGCAAGGCCGGCTCCGGCATCGCGATCGAGACGGATGCGACCGAGTCGGGCTATCAGGCGCGCTCCAACACCCTCGATGTGCCGGAAAAGCATGCGCTGGTGATCCAGATCAAGGGCCGGGTCGAAAAAGGCGCGGTTCAGGTCGGATTGCTCAACCATGACCAGTCGGCCTGGCTTGGAACCTACCGGTTCGAGGAAGGCGAGCTCGACGAGACGCTGCATTTCGATCCTGCCGGGTCGCCGCAGGTGACGCTGATGTTCACCAACGCCGGCACCAAGTCGGTCAGCACCGTGTCGATCACGTCCTCGACCGCCTCGCTGGTGCCGCCGGACGGATCGGGCCTGCCGGTCTCGGAGATGAGCCAGATCGGCTGGAACGTCGGCTATTCGGTGGCCGGCGAGGTTGTCGCGGTCGGCGACGGCGTCAGCGATTTTGCCATCGGCGATGCGGTGTCGTGCTGCGGCGCGGGCATCGCCAACCATGCCGACTACGTCGTTGCGCCGCGCAACCTCGTCTGCCGCATTCCCGATGACTGCCCGATGGAACTGGCCGCCACGGCCACCGTCGGCTCGATCGCCCTCCAGGGCGTGCGCCGGGCGCAGCCGCAGCTTGGCGAAGTGGTCGCGGTCATCGGTCTCGGGCTGATCGGCATGATCACGGTGCAGCTGCTGCGCGCCAGCGGCGCGCGGGTCATCGGCGTCGATCTCGACCCCAGCCGGGCCGAGCGTGCGCTGGGCATCGGCGCCTATGCGACGACCACCGATCAGGCCGAATTCCTCAAGCTGATCCGCAACCTGACCGGTGGCCACGGCGCCGACCAGACGATCATCACCGCCGCGTCGAAATCCAACGCGCTGATCAACATGGCGATGGACGCGACGCGCCGCCGCGGCAAGGTCGTCGTGGTTGGCGATATCGGCCTGAAGGCCGAACGCGCCGCGTTCTACCAGAAGGAAATCGACCTTCTGATGTCGACGTCCTACGGTCCCGGCCGCTATGACGCCGATTACGAACTGCGCGGGCGCGATTACCCCATCGCCTATGTCCGCTGGACGCTGAACCGCAACATGGGCGCGTATCTCGATTCGATCGCGCGCAAGACGATCGACATCCGCCCGCTGATCGACCGCGTGGCCTCGGTCGATCAGGCCGGTGACCTCTACCGCGATCTCGTCGACAACAAGGGCACGCCACCGCTGGCGGTGATCTTCTCCTATCCGGACGATTCGCGTCCCCTGCCCGATCCGGCAGATTCGCCGATCATCCAGCTGCGCGGCCATCGCAAGGCCCAGGACGGCCGCGTCAATTACGCGCTGGTCGGTGCCGGCGGCTTCGGCACGGCGATGCTGGTGCCGCAGATGGACAAGCGCAAGGACCGCTTCTTCCTCAAGGCCGTGGTCAGCCGCGATGCGGTGCGTGGCGGCAATTTCGCCCGCTCCAAGGGCGTCGAACTGCTCGCCTCCGACATCGAGACCGTGCTGACGCGCGACGATGTCGACCTCGTGGTTCTGGCCACGCGCCACAACGAGCATGCCCGGCAGGTGATCCGCGCGCTGGAAGCGGGCAAGCATGTGTTCGTTGAAAAGCCGCTGGCGCTGACCTGGGACGAACTGGACGCGGTGCGTCAGGCGCATGAGGCCAATGGCGGCAAGAGCGCCGTGATGGTCGGTTTCAACCGCCGGTTCTCGCCCGCCGTGCAGGCGCTGGCCACTGTGCTGGCCACCCGCACCGCGCCGCTGGTGATGAACTATCGCCTCAATGCCGGCTTCCTGCCCGCCAACCACTGGACGCAGGGACCGGAGGGCGGCGGCCGCAACATCGGCGAAGCCTGCCACATGTACGATACGCTGCG
>CALCZO010000250.1 GCA_937903315.1 uncultured Alphaproteobacteria bacterium | reverse complement strand
GACAAGCCCGGCTGCATCACGCTCGACGAGCTTGCGCAGGTGCGACGCGTTGCGGCGGAAACCGGCCGGATCTGGTCGGTCAATTTCTCCGAGCGTTTCGAGGTCCGTGCGGTGACGCGGGCCAGTGAACTGGTCAAACAGGGGCGCATCGGCCGTGTTGTGCAGACCCTCGGATTGGGGCCGCACCGGCTCAATGCCGCCATCCGGCCGGATTGGTTTTTCCAGCCCAGGCGATACGGCGGGATTCTGACCGATATCGCATCGCATCAGATCGATCAGTTCCTGCACTTTACCGGGCTTCAGGACGCGGCGATCACCCATGCGGCCGTTGGCAATTTCGCCAACCCCGCCCACCCTGACTTTCAGGACTTCGGCGAGGTCTGCCTGTCCGGGTCGGGGGCACAGGCTTATATCCGTGTCGACTGGTATACCCCGGATGCGCAAACCAACTGGGGCGATGGGCGGCTGTTCATTCTGGGGACCGAAGGGTCGATCGAATTGCGCAAATATCTCGATCCAGTGGGCCGCCCGGGCGGCGACCACCTGTTCCTCGTGAACGGGACCGAGAACATCTACGTCAATTGCTCGGACGCCGGGCTGCCGTATTTCGGCAATCTGCTCGCCGACGTTCGCGACCGTACCGAGACGGCCTGCACGGGCGAGCATACGTTCAAGGTCTGCGAACTGGCATTGAAGGCTCAGGCGCACGCAAACGCATCCCGCCAGGGGGGCATGCAGGACTGACGCCGGGATCACGCTAGTGGCTGAGGCACTCCCGGGATCAGGCGTTTGCGCTGCGCCCGCCGCGCTTGATCATCACTGCGAGCACGAACAGGGCGGATTGAACAACGACAATCGTTGGCCCGGTCGCGCCGTCGATGTGAAAACTCAGGATCGTTCCAACAACGCTCGAACCGATGGCCGCCGCCGCGGCAATCGCCAGCATGGCATCAAAGCGCTTGGTCAGAAGGTAGCCGATGGCTCCGGGCGCGATCAGCATGGCAATGACCAGAATGATCCCCACCGCTTTCAGCGAGGCCACAATCGTCAGCGCCAGAAGCGTCAGCAGCCCGAAATGCAGGGTTCCGACGGGCAATCCGATGGCGCGGGCATGGGTCGGATCAAAGCAGTAAAGAAGAAGATCCCGACGTTTGGCAATGACGATCACGATGGCCGGAACGGCGATCAGCGCGGCTTCCAGCACATCGGGCCACTGCACGCCCAGCATGTTGCCGAACAGGATATGATTGAGATGCTGATCGGTCTCGACCTTGACGAACAGGACCAGCCCCAGGGCAAACAGGCCGGAAAAGACGATGCCCATCACGGCATCTTCCTTGATGCGGCTGTTCGACTTGATGTACCCGGTCGCAATCGCACAGCCGAGGCCGGCCGCGAAAGCGCCGATGGCCAAGGGGATCTGGATCACATGGGCGATGACAATGCCGGGCAGCACCGCATGCGACACCGCATCGCCCATCAAGGCCCAGCCCTTGAGCACGAGATAGCATGACAGCAGCGCGCAAACGGCACCGACGAGAACTGCGACAACGAGTCCGCGCTGCATGAAGCCGTGCGCCAGGGGGTCGATGAACCACGACCAAAGCCAGGCAGGCGCGGACCATGTCATCGGATCACCTCTGCCGACCGTCGCGCCGAACGCCGGGCAGCCAACCGGCCATATTTGGGCGCAAAGACAAACGCCGCGAGAAAGACCAGTGTCTGGAGCACGACGATCAGTCCTCCGGTCGCGCCATCAAGAAAGAAGCTCAGGTAGGCCCCCAGCGCACTGGTCGCAGCGCCGATCAGCATGGCAAGGCCGATCATCATACCAAACCGATCCGTCAGCAGATGGGCCGTGGCACCGGGCGTCACGACCATCGCGATGACCAGCACGGCGCCAACGGTCTGGAGTGCAGCGACCGTACAGGCGCTGAGCAGGACGAAGAACAGGACGCGCAGCAGCCACGGGTTGAGGCCGACGCTTCGGGCATGGCTTTCGTCAAAAAAGGCCAGCAGCAGGTCCTTCCATTTGAGGCCGAGGATGGCCAGCGAAATGGCGGCGATCACGATCACCTGCGTCACGTCGTCATCGGAAATGGCAAGGATGTTGCCCAGCACGATCGACTGCACATTCACTGACGTCGGGTTGATCGAGACGATCAGCAGTCCGATCGCAAAAAGCGTCGTGAACACAAGACCGATGACGGCATCCTCTCTCAGCATCGTCAGCCGGCGGACGAACGCGATTCCGAGTGCGGCGATGATGCCCGAGGTGAAAGCGCCGATCGCATAGGGAAAACCCAAGAGATAGGCAAGCGCGACCCCCGGAACGACCGAATGGGCGAGCGCGTCGCCCATCAGCGCCCAGCCTTTCAGGATCAGGTAACAGGACAGGAAGGCACAGACCGCACCGACCAACGCACTGACCCAGATGGCGCGCGCCATGTACTGATAGGCAAAGGGTTCGAGCAGGAGATCGATTGCCGGACCGAGAAGCATCACGGCGTCTCGCTGCGATCAGGGTTGACGTGCTTTTCCTGATCGCGTTCGCCGTAGAGCACCAATGGCCGTTCGTCGTCGGTCAGCACCGTCACGCGTCTCTGATCCGCATCATCGTGCAGATCAGGGCCGCTCAGGCGGACATGGCGCAGCAAACCGCCGAAGGCCTGGGCCAGGTTGGCCTCGGTGAACGTTGTGGCCGTCGGCCCATAGGCCAGCACCGTCCTGTTGAACAACACGACCTGATCGCAGAAATCCGGCACGCTGCCGAGATTGTGCGTCGAGACGAACATCAGGCGTCCTTCATCACGCATGGCGCGAAGGAGGTCGATGATGGCCGATTCGGTCTTCACATCGACACCGGTGAACGGCTCATCGAGCAATACGATCTCGCTGCCCTGCGCAAGGGCACGGGCGAGGAACACACGCTTCTTCTGTCCCCCTGAAAGCTCGCCGATCTGCCGCGTCCGGTACTCTGACATGCCGACCCGGTCCAACGCCTGATCGACGGCTGCCCTGTCAGCCTTCGCCGGAATGCGCAGGACATTCATGTGGCCATAGCGCCCCATCATCACCACGTCTTCGACGAGGACCGGGAAGTTCCAGTCGACCTCCTCGCTTTGCGGAACATACGCGACGAGGCCTTGCCTGAGCGCGGCCTTGACCGGCAATCCGGCGATCCGCACGCTCCCGGCCGATGGCGTGAGAAAACCCATGATCGTTTTGAACAGCGTCGACTTGCCCGAGCCGTTGATGCCGACCAGTGCACAGATGGTCGATGGCCCGAGCTCGAAGGTCGCATTCCGCACGGCGGCAACGCCATTGGAATAGCTGACCGTGATATCGTTGACCTCGATCGACGGCGTCGGTCGATCCCGCATCATGTCGGATGGCCTTTCATCTGGGGTCATCCCTCACGTGCCAAAGCCCTTGGCGATCGTTTCGACGGTCACCTCGAGCAGTTTGAGGTAGGTCGGCACAGGTCCGCTCGCCGCGCTCAGGCTATCGACGTAGAGCACTCCGCCATATCTGGCACCGGTCTCGCGGGCGACCTGCCGCGCCGGCTTGTCTGACACCGTACTCTCGCTGAAGATGACAGGGATCCTGTTCTTGCGGACGAGGTCGATCAGCCGGCGAACCTGTTGTGGTGTGCCCTGTTCATCGGCGTTGATGGGCCAAAGGAAGGCTTCACTCCAGCCAAGATCGCGGGTGAGGTAGCTGAAGGCACCTTCGCTGCTGACCAACGTGCGCTGCTCTGGGGGAATTTTTGCAAGCCGCTCGCGCAGCGGAGAATCGATGGCGACGATCCTGGCCGAATAGGCGGCGGCGTTGCGGGCATAGATCTCGGCATTCGCCGGATCGGCCTTGGCGAGCGCCCGGCGGACATTCTCGACATAGACAAGTGCGTTCCTCGCGGACATCCAGGCATGGGGGTTGGCCCTGCCTTGATAGGGCCCCGCACTGATGCCAATCGGCTCGATGCCTTCGGACAGGACGGCGCTTGGCACGTTCGAGACGTTTTCGAAGAACTTTTCGAACCAGCGTTCGAGATTCAGCCCGTTCCACAACACGAGATCGGCGGATTGGGCCTTCACAACATCCATGGGCGTGGGCTGGTAGTCGTGAATTTCCGCGCCAGGCTTGGTCACCGATTCAACGACAGCAACATCCCCTGCCACGTTCTGCGCGATGTCCTGAAGGATGGTGAAGGTCGTCACGACGCGCAATGGCTTGCCTGCTGGTCGGGCAGACTGGGCGGTCGCTGCAGCGCATAGAACCACGCTTGCCACAACCGCGCTGGCGATCAACGCCACCAGTCGGACGGGCCTGTAGCAGACGAGCATCGAGGTTGACCCTGTCATGAGGCAGGCTCCGCTGGTCGCAGACTGAGAACATCGAACGGCCCGGCGGTCATCCGCGCGTACAGGCGTAACAGTCCGGTCAATCTGTACCTGTCATCGGCACATGCACAGACCCTGCGTGAGGACACAGTGCGGCGCATGCAAAAGGCACGGTCATCATCACAAGCGCGGTCCACGGTGGCGGCACATCCCTTCGCGAACGACATCTGTCTGGACACGCACCCCTGCATGTCTGGAGGGGAACATCGTCCTGCAAACGCTAATGCGAATTATTTGCATTTGTCAATTGCATTTGCGAGCGATTCGCATCAGGCAGTTGCAATTGCGTCTCATCAAGGCTACGAACGCGAAATGTCAGACGCTCATCGGCGCTACCAGCGCTTTTTCGATGATCTCAAGTCGCTCGGCCTCCGCATGACCGCGCAGCGCAAGGTCATCCTGCGCGTGATTGCCGAGGCCAATGACCATCCCGACGCCAACGACGTCTATCGCCGCGCGTATGCGCTCGACGGCAGTGTGTCGCTGTCGACCGTGTATCGGACGCTGCGGATGCTCGAGGACAAGGGCACGATCCAGCGGCATGCCTTTGATGACGGGCGTGCCCGGTTCGAGGATGCCGAGCGCGAACACCACGACCATCTGATCAATATCGACAGTGGTGAAGTGATCGAATTTCGCTCTGAAAAGATTGAGAAATTGCAGGCGGAAATCGCTGCAGAGCTTGGCTATGACATCGTCAGGCATAAACTGGAGCTTTATTGCCGCAAGCGGCGCTGAGGCCGCCGGGCACTGACGCTCCCTGAACCGGATCCATGTCTGGCCGTGCCAAACAGGGGCTGTGTTGCGGTGGCGGCGTTTTGCGCTGACGGCAGCGACGTTGACAAGTCGTGTCCGCTGCTCTCGAAATGTCACAAAACTGTCTTGTCGAGGAAAGCCGGAATGGCGACGATATCCATAGCCGATCTCGCTGTTTCGTATTCCGGCAACCGTGTGATTGATGGGCTGGATCTTCAGATTGCAGCCGGGAGCTTCTACACGCTGCTCGGCCCCAGCGGCTGTGGCAAGACAACGCTGCTTAGAACCCTGGCCGGGTTCCTTCCTGTTGAACGTGGCCGGATCCGTTTCGGCGATCGGGACGTTACGGCACTGCCTGCGCACCGGCGCGACATCGGCATGGTGTTTCAGGACTACGCGCTGTTTCCTGACAAGACCGTCTACGACAACGTGGCCTATGGCCTGCGCGCACGGGCGCAGGATGAGGCGACAATTCGGCTCAGGGTTGGGGAGTATCTCGATCGCGTTGGGCTGGGCGGATTGGCCGCTCGCCATCCCGCCGCGCTGTCCGGCGGCCAGCGCCAACGCGTCGCGCTGGCCCGTGCCCTCGTGATCCAGCCGCAGGTGCTGTTGATGGACGAACCGCTCTCCAATCTCGACGCAAAGCTGCGCGTGCAGGTGCGCGAGACCATCGCCGATCTCCAGCGCGAAGCCGGCATCACGACGGTGTTTGTGACCCACGACCAGGAGGAAGCACTGGCGCTGTCGGATCGGATCGGACTGATGCGGCAGGGGCGGATCGAGCAGAATGCGTCACCGCAGGACATCTATCGGTTGCCGGCATCGGCTTATGTCGCCGACTTTGTTGGCGCAGCCAATGTCCTTGCGGTCGAGGCGGTGACGCCGGACGCCGCGGGCGACGGCGTCACCGTGACGCTTGCGGGGCGGCGGATAATCGCGCGTGTGCCGCGCCGGCTGAGCGGTGGGGCAGTGCTGCTGATCGCCCGGCCGGAGGACTTGCGGCTGGCACGTTGCGGAGCAACGGCAAACGCCGTTTCCGGTGCAATCGTGCGCAAGCAGTATCTCGGCGGCCGGACCAGTTACCGTGTCCGCTGTGCGGCGGACGGCGCAGGTATTGCAGGGCCAGATGTGATGGTCGAACTGCACGGCGCTGGCCATAACGACTGGGATGAGGGCGCGGCGGTCGATGTTCTGTTCGACCCTCAGGCCTCGATCGTGACCGCATCATGACCGGGGCGTGGCAGGTGCGGTCAATCTGGTTCTGGCTGTCGATCGCCGTGGTGGTGATCCTTGCGGTGTTCCTGCTCTATCCGCTGGTCAATGTGCTGGCCTCCAGTTTCGGCGGCGCCCGTGCCGAAGGGCGCAGCGGCTGGCAGGTGCTGCTGGTTGAACCGCGGTATCTCAAGGCGGTTGCCAATACGGTCACGCTCGGTCTCATCGTGACCCTGACCTGCACGCTCGTCGGCGTTCCGCTGGCGTATATCGCCGCACGCCATTCCTTTCCCGGCAAGGTGCTGATCGCCATCCTGCCGCTGACAACGCTGATTGTGCCCGAAGTCATTGCCGCCCAGACCTGGCTGATGATGCTCGGCAACAACGGCCTGCTGACGCGGACTTTGGCCGGATGGGGCATAGCACTGCCGAGTTTTTATGGCTGGTTCGGCCTCATCACGGTGATGACGTTTATCTACTATACCTATGTGTACATCGGTACGCTGGCGGCGATCCGCGGCTTTGATGTCCAGCTTGAGGAGGCCGCGCGCAGTCTTGGGACGTCTCCGGCCCGGTCCCGGTGGCAGGTCATGGTGCCGGTCGTGTTGCCTTCGATTCTGGCCAGCGCCCTGCTGGTGTTCACGCTGGTGGTCGGCAACTTTGCGGTGGCGACCATTCTGGGTCATAAGGTCGACCTGCTTTCCGTCATAACCTACCAGACCTTTGTCTCCGAGGTCGGGGCCGATCCGGTGATGCAATCGACGCTCGCCAGCGTCTCGATCGGCATTGTCGCGGTGGTCCTGTTCATCCAGCGGTTTGTGCTGGCGCGCGGGCGCTTCGAAATCACGCTTGGCCGCGGCGCGCGGCCCGAACCGTTGCGCGGTGCCAGCGCCTGGGCGCTGGCATTGGCAGCCGGATTCGTGGTGGTCATCTCCTTGCTGCCGCTGGTGACCGTAATGGCCGGTGCGTTCACCCGCGCGCGCGGGCCAGTGATGCGATGGGGCGAGTGGACGACAGCCAATCTCGAACGGGTGTTGATCAACGCGCCCGATCCGATCCTCAACACGCTTCTTTTTGCCGGGATCGCGACCGTTGCCAGTCTCATTTTCTCGACGGGTGTGAGCTATCTGATTGTCAAGAAGCGGTCGGCGCTCACCCCGGTCATCGATTACCTCTCGTCTCTGCCATTGGCCCTGTCGGGCACGGTGATCGGCATCGGGCTGGTGATGTCCTTCAACACCGGCTGGCTGGCACTGACCGGCACATCCGCCATCATCGTTCTGGCCTATCTGATCCGCCGCCTGCCGTTCGGCATCCGCAATGCGTCCTCGACACTGTACAACGTTCCCAATTCGATCGAGGAGGCCTCGATCAGCCTCGGCGTTCCGCCGGGGCGCTCGTTTCTCAAGGTGGTGCTGCCGCTGATGATACCGTCGGTCGCAGCGGCCGGCGTTCTGGTCTGGACGACGACCGTGGCTGAACTCAGCGCCTCGGTGGTTGTCTATTCGGGGGGCAGGGAGACGCTGCCGATCCAGATCTTCCGGCTGATCGACAGCGGGCTGATGGCTCAGGCCTCGGCTTACGGCATCGTTCTGGTGGCGATCATCCTGATACCGATCATCGTCGCGACGACCGTGTTCAAGCTCGACATCTTCGGCGCACGATAGGGGATTGTCGGAAGCCGGCAAACCGATATGCTGACCGTCAAGATCCACCCGGGAGGAACCAGGATGACCATCAAACTCAGCCGCCGCAGCGTTCTCGCCGGCTTTGCCGCCACCGCAGCTCTGCCGGCATTTGCGCAGGACCAGACGGCAGGCAACATCGTCATCT
Organism: uncultured Alphaproteobacteria bacterium; assembly: GCA_937903315.1. Lineage (GTDB taxonomy): Bacteria > Pseudomonadota > Alphaproteobacteria > Rhizobiales > Beijerinckiaceae > JAIUNP01. Next base: position 3,964 of record CALCZO010000250.1, on the reverse strand, counting down.
ATACGTCCAACAACCAGCAGGCGGTGCAGGCTGTGACCGACACGGCGGCGACGCTGTTGCCCAAGGCTAAGATCAGCACCATCACTGGCGGTTCAGGACAGCTTCTGCGCCGGATCGAAGCCGAGGTCGGCAAGCCGCAGGCCGACGTGTTCTGGAGTTCGAGCGCCAATACGCTTGGCGCGTTCAAGCCGCTCTACGAGCCGTACAAGTCTCCAAACGCCGCGTCGATTCCGGCTGATCTTGTCGGTCCCGACAATCTTTGGACCGCGTGCAACATCCATGTCGTCACCATGATGGTGAATACCAAGCAGCTTGGCGGCGCGCCGAAGCCGAAGACCTGGGCTGAGCTGCTCGATCCGCGCTGGAAGGGCAAGATCATCATTGCCGATCCGGCCAATTCGTCGACGGCGCTGACCATCCTGTGGGGCTTTTCGAAGATGCTGGGCACCGATGCGCTGAAGAAACTGGCCGGGCAGGTGACGGTGACCAGCGCTGCCGCCACCGTGCTGAGGGCGGTGGCGCAGGGAGAATATGCCATCGGCCTGACGTTTGAATCCAACGCCTACGCCTATGTCGCCGGAGGGCAGGCCGAGATTGAGCTCGTCTATCCGGAGGACGGCACCTTCACCAGTCCCGAAAGCCTCGTGCTGATCAAGAATGCGCCGGGCGGCGAGCTGGCGAAGAAAGCCTATGACCTGCTGCTGGCCAAGGAAACCCAGATCGCCCTGCTGGAAGCTGCCTATCGTCGGCCAAGTCGCAGCGACATCGATGTCAGCAAGTATGTCAAGCTGCCGAACATCAACGCGATCAAGGTTTTCCCGGTTGACGAGGCGGAGGCCGCAGCCAAGCGGAAGGAGTTCCTTGCCGACTGGACGGCGGCGGTCGCAGCGGCCAAATAGCGTCCGATGCTGGCCCATTCGGTCCTGTCTGACCTGACGGACTTTGCCGGCGCGCTGGCCGATGTGGCACGCGAGATGCTGCGGCCGGGCACCGGCCGCACGCCACAGACGGAGATCAAGGCCGACCGGACGCTGGTGACCAGCCTTGACCGGGCGATCGAGCGACGCCTGTCCGAAGTAATCGCCGCCCGGTTTCCGCACGATGGCATCTGGGGCGAGGAATACGGCCGCACCAATCCGGGCGCTGCCCTCCAGTGGATTGTCGACCCGATTGATGGAACGGCGCAATTCATAGCCGGCATTCCGACCTACAGTACGCTGGTTGCACTGGCCGTTGACGGCGTGCCGGTGATCGGCGTGATGGATTTCCCGGCCACCGGTGATCGATGGACCGGATGTCATGGTCGGCCGACACGGCACAACGGCGAGATCTGCACCACCCGGTCGTGCGACAGTCTGGCCGATGCGATGATGTCGTCGAGCAGTCCTGATTTCTATTCCGATACCGAGCGGCCGGTGCTTGACGCGCTGCGCGGGCGTACGCGCTGGCGCATCTATGGCGGGGCGTCGATGAGCTACGGACTGCTGGCGGCAGGGCGGACGGATCTGGCCTGCGACACGGGGTTCAAGGTCTATGATTTTTCCAGCTTCCGCCCGATCATCGAGGGCGCAGGCGGCGTCATCACCGATTGGGCCGGCCAGCCGCTGACCACAGAATCGGGGCCGCAGGTGCTGGCCGCCGGCTCGCCCGCCCGCCATGCCGAAGCGCTGGCCGTGATCCGGCAATGCCGCCGCTGACGCCGCTGCCGGGTCGCAACCGTCAGATGATCCGGGAGCGGATGGTCGAGGTAACGATCTCCGTCAGGATGACGACGACGAAGATCACGGCGAGGATGAGACCGACCTGATCCCAGTAGAGATTGTTGAGCGCGGCATCGAGCGCAACGCCAATGCCGCCGGCGCCGACAAGGCCGAGAACCGCCGATTCGCGGATGTTGATGTCCCAGCGCAGCAGCGCGACGGACCAGAACGCCGGCTCGACCTGCGGCCAGTAGCCCTTGACCAGCAGCATCGATTTGGGCGCGCCGGCCGCGGTCAGCGCTTCGATCGGACCCCGCTGGGCCTCCTCGAGCGCCTCGCCGAACAGCTTGCCGACAAACCCGATTGACCGGAAAGCGATCGACAGGACGCCCGACAGCGCACCGGGGCCGAAAATCGCGACAAACAGCAGCGCCCAGATCAGTGAGTTGACCGAGCGGGACGAGACGAACACGAACTGCGCAAAGGTGTTGAGGATCGGGTTGGAGGTGAAATTCCGCGCGGCAAGGAACGACAGCGGCAGGGCCAGGATGAGCGCGAGAATCGTGCCCAGCGTCGCGATATGGAGGGTTTCGATCAGCGCATCGTGAATGGCCTTCGGATAGAACGCCCAGTCGAACGGCCACATGCGTCGGAACAGATCAGCCGCCTGTTCAGGCGCGTCGTAAAGAAATTCGGGGATGACCTCGATCGTCTTGATCGACCAGACGACGGCGACCACGGTCACCACATAGAGCAGCGAGCGCGAGATCCGCTCGGCCGGGGTGAAGCGGACCCATCGCCGCGTGTTGACCGGGGTCACTGGAAGACCCTCCTGATCCGTCCCGACATCAGTTCGGCGGCCATGATGATGGCGATGATGATCAGGAGAATGGTCAGGACGACGTCATAATCAAACCGCTGGTACGCGGTGAACAGGGGCGCGCCGATGCCGCCGCCGCCGACGATGCCGACCATGGTGGAGTTCCGGATGTTGGAATCGAACTGGTAGACCGTCAGACCGACAAACCGGGCCATCACCTGCGGCGCGACCGCCATGATCAAGAGGTTGAAGAACGAGGCGCCGGTCGCGCGCACCGCCTCGACCTGCTTGGGGTTCATTTCCTCGACGACCTCGGCGAACAGTTTGGAGACGAACCCCATGCCGGAGATGATCAGCGCCATAACCCCCGCGAGTGCGCCGAAGCCGACTGCCTTGACGAACAGGATGGCGACGATCACCGGATGAAACGACCGGAACACCGCGATCATCGCCCGCGCCGTCCACGACAGCCACCCCGGGCTGAGGTTGCGCGCGGCGGCAAGGCCGAGCGGCAGCGACAGCAGGATACCGAAGAACGTTGCCAGTACCGCGATCTGAAGGCTCTCGATCATTCCGTCGGAGATCAGTGACAGCTTGTCCGGCTCGATGTTCGGCGGGAACATCCGGCTCAGGAATTTCTCACCGTTCTCCAGCCCCTTGATGAACCGTTCCCACGTCACATTGAGGATCGAGGTGGCGTAGATCGTGTAAAGCGCCAGTCCGATCCAGGCGATCCGGCTCGTCCAGTGGGCCGGAAATGCAGGTGGGCGCTGCCTCGCCGCTGAGGTCGCGACGCCGGTCATTGCCAGTCCTCGCCACCGTAGATCTCGCTGAGATGGCTGGCGTTGAGCCCATCGGGCGGACCGTCGTAAACCACCGAGCCGCCGGTCATGCCGATGATGCGGCTGGCAAAACGCCGGGCCAATTCGACATTGTGAATGTTGATCACGATCGGGATCGCGCGGGATGACGACAGTTCGGTCAGCAGTTCCATGATCTCGACCGAGGTTTTCGGATCGAGCGACGAGGTCGGCTCGTCAGCAAGAACGAGCGCTGGATCCTGCATGATGGCACGGGCGATTCCGACACGCTGGCGCTGGCCGCCGGACAGCTTGTCGGCCCGGCGGGTGGCGAAGTCCTCCCCGAGCCCAACCGCATCGATCAGGTCGAAGGCGCGCGCAACATCGTCGGCCGGAAACTTGCGCAGGAAGGCGCGCCATGCCGGCACATACCCCAGCCGGCCCGACAGCACGTTCTCGATGACAGTCAGGCGTTCGACCAGATTGTATTCCTGAAATACCATCCCGATCCGTCGTCGCGCCATGCGCAGCGTGCTGCCGCCCAGTGTGGCCAGATCCCTGCCTTCGAACCAGATTTCGCCGCTCGTCGGGTCGACAAGGCGGTTGATGCAGCGGATCAGCGTTGACTTGCCGGTGCCCGACGG
>CALCZO010000249.1 GCA_937903315.1 uncultured Alphaproteobacteria bacterium | reverse complement strand
AGGAAAAGGCCTCGGCTGCCGGTGGTCTTTATGTCATCGGCACCGAGCGGCACGAGAGCCGCCGCATCGACAACCAGCTGCGCGGCCGCTCCGGCCGTCAGGGCGATCCCGGTCACTCGCGCTTCTTCCTCAGTCTTGAGGATGATCTGATGCGGATTTTCGGCTCCGAGCGGATGGATTCGATGCTCCAGAAGCTCGGCCTCCAGCCCGGCGAGGCCATCGCTCATCCGTGGGTCAACAAGGCGCTGGAAACTGCCCAGAAGAAGGTCGAGGCCAGAAACTTCGATATCCGCAAGAACATCCTCAAATACGACGATGTGATGAACGACCAGCGCAAGGTGGTGTTCGAGCAACGTCGCGAGATGATGGCCAGCGAAGACATGAGTGATCAGATTCATGAGATGCGCCATGGCGTTATCGACGATCAGGTTGCTGCGGCCATTCCCGAGGACGCCTATCCTGAGCAGTGGAATGTCGCTGAACTCAAGGAAGGGGTTGCCAATTACCTCAATCTTGATCTGCCGGTTGACGAGTGGGCGAAGGAAGAAGGCATCGCCGATCAGGAAATCCGCGAGCGGCTCTACAAGGCTGCCGACGAGGCCTATGCCGCCCGTGTCGAACGCAATTCGCCCGACGCGATGCGCTACATCGAAAAGCAGGTCGTGCTCCAGACGCTCGATCATCTCTGGCGCGAGCATCTGGTGACGCTCGATCATCTGCGGCAGGTGATCGGCTGGCGCGGCTATGCCCAGCGCGATCCGCTCAATGAGTACAAGTCTGAAGCGTTTGATTTGTTTGACGGTCTTGTCACGCGGCTGCGTGAGCACACAACCGCACAGCTGATGCGGGTCGAGGTCCGGTTCGATCAGGAGCAGGACGCGCCCGGCCTGCCGCCGATGCAGGGACATCACCTTGATCCGGTCACCGGCGAAGACGAAATGGCGCTGGCCGGCATGCAGATGCTGACGCAGTCCCCACAGGGGCGGAACGAGACGATCGACCCGAACAACCCGGAGACATGGGGCAAGGTGGGTCGCAACGAGCCCTGCCCGTGCGGCTCCGGCCTCAAGTTCAAGCACTGCCACGGCAAGTTCTGATCGAGCCAGTTGGCGTGGTTGCCCGGCATTCTATCCGGTCAAGGAGCGGGCAATGACACTTGGACGCGTTGTGGGCCGCCGTATACGCGACGTGCTTGTCATCACCATCGCACCGGTCTTCCGGCTTTGCGGCGCGCTTGTCGCGCGGTCATCGTTCCTGCGCGCATGCCGCTACAGCGCCCTTGACAGGCAGGTGTTGGCCACCGTTGCCAATGGCATGACCTTCGTGGTCAACACGGCCGATCAGGTGATTGCGCGCGACATGGTGGTGCACGGGACCTTCGATCTCATCAAGGCCAAGAAGGCGCTCACCATCGCTGGTTGTCAGGGCAGTGACACCGTTTTTGTCGATGTCGGGGCCAATATCGGCAGTATCTGTCTGCCTCTCGTCCAGATGGACCGCATTCGCACCGCCATTGCCATCGAACCCGATCCGACCAATGTCACGCTGCTGCGCGCTAACATCGTGCTCAACCGGCTGGACGAGCGTGTGACGGTGCACCACACCGCTGTGGGCGCTTTCCAGGACGAGCGGCTGACGTTTGAACTCAGCAATGACAATTTCGGCGACCATCGGATTTCAACAACAACAAGCGCCGGCCGCTATGGCGAAGATCAGCGCCGGACAATCGATGTCCCGTCGACGACACTTGACTCACTTCTGGATGCCTTTCACGACAGGAAACTCTTCATCTGGATTGATACACAAGGTTATGAGGGATTTATACTGAAGGGTGCCGAATGTATACTTCAATCGGCACCGCCTCTCGTTATCGAATTCTGGCCCTACGGGATGGCACGCGCAGGCTCCTATGCCGCCCTGAAAGCTGCCTTGCTGAACGGTCGCTACCGGACATGGTATGACCTGTCCGAAGATGCCCCCGTCGGCCGGCACCTGGATGAGGCCGCGCTTGATGCGGTCTATGCCGCACTGGCCGAAGAAGGAGACTTTACCGATCTGCTGTTGCTCGCTGACGGGCCGGCATAGATCGCCATCAAACCGCTCGTCGAACCGCCGTCGGCGCGTCCTGAACGCGTCC
>CALCZO010000248.1 GCA_937903315.1 uncultured Alphaproteobacteria bacterium | reverse complement strand
GGGCGACGTTGAGCCATTCCTTGCGCACCGAGGCGACGCCGAAGGCGGTGTTGATCAGCATCGGCCAGAGCGAGCAGATGAAGATCACGAAGATTGCCGAAAGCCCGGAGTCCTTGATGGTGTAGAGGGCGAGCGGCATCCAGGCGAGCGGCGAGACCGGCTTCAGGATCTGGATGAACGGATCGAGCGCGCGGTAGGCCAGCGGCGACATGCCGATCAGAAAGCCGACAGGCACCGCCACCAGCACCGCCAGAAGATAGCCGAGCCCGACACGGCCCAGAGAATAGAGCAGTTGCAGCCCCAGTCCCTTGTCGTTTGGTCCGTTGTCGTAGAACGGTCGCCGGAGGTGCTCGAACAGCTTGGCGGCGATATCGAGCGGCCCCGGCATCGCCGATTGCGCGCCGACCGAACTGATCCCCATCAGGCGGGCATATTCGGGGTCCATCGCCGGGCCGCCGCCGCCCTTGGGCATGACGGCGACGTGCCAGACGAGCGCGAACAGCACGAACAGGGCCAGCGACAGCAGGCCAGCACGGGCGTTGAGGCTTTTCATCGCTCAGCCCCGCTTGATGGCGAAGGACTTGACGTAGTCCTCCGGCTTGGCCGGGTCGAAGGGCTTGCCCATCACGGCGAAGGTCTTCGTCGTCGCGGCCGGCGGGGTCAGGCCCATGTCCTTCATCACGCGGGCGGCATCGGTGGCAAGAAACACCTGCTTGGCCACGCCGGCATAGTCGACATCGCCCTTGATCTGGCCCCAGCGCTTCATCTGGGTCAGCATCCAGACCGCGAAGCTCTCCCACGGGAAGGGATCGAAATCGACGCGCGCCGGGTCCTTCCTGATGCCGCCGAGTCCGTCGGCATAGGTGCCGGTCAGCACCTGTTCGAGCACGATCGGCGGCGCATTGAGGTAGGCCGCCGGCGCAATCGCCTCGGCGATCGACTTGCGGTTCCCGGCCTTCGAGGCATAGCCGGTGGCGTCGACAATCGCACGCAGGAGCGCGGCATAGGTGTTCGGCGCGGATGCGATGAACTCCTTGGAGGCGGCGAACGCGCAGCAGGGATGGCCGTCCCACATCTCCTTTGACAGCGAATGGATGAAGCCGACGCCGTCATAGACCGCGCGCTGGCAGATATTGTCGGGGGCAAGGAAGCCGTCGATGTTGTCGGCGCGCAGGTTGGCGACCATTTCCGGCGGCGGCACCGAACGGAGCTGGACATCGGTGTCGGGATCGATGCCATGCTCGGCGAGGTAGTAGCGCAGCAGGTAGTTGTGCATCGAGTAATCGAACGGAATGGCGAATTTCATGCCCTTCCACGATTTGGGATCGGTCTTGCCCTTGTGCTTGCTGGCAAGGGTGATGGCCTGCCCGTTGATGTTCTCGATGGCAGCGACCGCGAACGGCACCGGGTTGGAGCCAAGCCCGAGCGAGATCGCCAGCGGCATCGCGGCCAGCATGTGGGCGGCGTCGTATTCCTTGTTGATCGTCTTGTCGCGGACGACGGCCCAGCCGGCGGTCTTGACGACATCGACGTTGAGACCCTGCTTCGAATAGAAGCCCAGCGGATGCGCCATGATGATCGGCGTGGCGCAGGTGATCGGGATGAAGCCGACCTTGAGGTCCTTTTTCTCCAGCGGGCCGGTGCTCTGGGCGAAGGCCTCGGTCGCCGCCGCCAGCGGGAAGAAGGTGGACACCGCCGCCGCTGCCGTCGAGGCGCCGACCGCCTTGAGGAACCCGCGCCGCTCGGCATCGACCGGGAACAGCGCCCGCATCAGGCCGGAAGCGACAACCTCGCTGTACCGGGCCTCGTCATCGAGCCGGGCGGCGCGTTCGGCGGCGGCGTGGGCCGCCTCGCTCTCGTGCTGGCCGCAGGCGCAGCGACGGGTCAACCGGAATTTCGATGAGAAAGGATCGGAAAACATCGACATCGTCAGGTCTCCTTGGCCGTCAGAGGGTGATGGGAACAGGCACAGCAACCGGCGTGCCAGCAGCGGCAGGCACCGGGTTGGCGAGCGCGCGGCGGGCGGCAAGATGGCTGCGCGGATCGTTGATGGAATCGACCGCGATCAGCCGGTCGCCAGCGAAATAGCGGATCGAAAACCGCCCGGATGCGGGGTCGCCGTCGGTTTCTGTCCGGTCGTGGCCCTGTGAAAGGCCGGCAATCTGCAGTTTCACGTCGTACTGGTCGGACCAGAACCACGGCACCGGATCATAGCAGACCGGCTGGCCGAGCATCGCCTGGGCGGCGGCCTTGGCCATGTCGATCGCATTGGGGACGGATTCGAGCCGGAGGCGGCGACCGCAAAGGCCGCTGGGGAAGCTGGCGACATCGCCGGCTGCGTAAATATTGGGCGCGCTGGTGCGCGTGGCGGCATCCACGACGATGCCGTTGTCGACAGCCAGACCGGCGGCTTGCGCCAGTTCGACATTCGGCACCGCGCCGACAGCGACCAGTACGACATCGGCGGCCAGCCTGCGGCCATCGGACAGGCCGACGCCGGTGACACGGTCCACGCCGGTCAGTGCCTCGACGCCGATGCCGGTGTGGATCGTCACGCCATGGGCGCTGTGCAGGGCGGCGAGGTGGTCCGCCGTCGCGGCACAGACGGCGCGGGCGAGCAGGCGCGGCTGGCTTTCAAGGACGGTGACATCCAGCCCGAGCGCGCGGGCTTTCGCCGCGACTTCCAGCCCGATATAGCCGCCGCCGATGATGACCATGCGCGCGCCGGGCTGGCAGTCGGCGCGCAGCCGGTCGACATCGCCGATGGTGCGGATCGCGTGGACGCCGGCGAGATGGCCACCGGGAACCGGACAGCCGCGGGCCCGCGTTCCGGTGGCGATCAGCAGACTGGCATAGCGCCGGCGCATGCCGTCCGCTGTCTCGATGGACCGGGCTGCCGGATCGATTGCAACCACGCGCTGGCCGAGCGCCATCGTGACGTGCTGGTCGGCATAGAAAGCGGCGGGTCTGAGTTCGAG
>CALCZO010000247.1 GCA_937903315.1 uncultured Alphaproteobacteria bacterium | reverse complement strand
GTCCGCAGTCCAGCCCAGCCAGCGATGCGACAGGGCAAAGCGGACGCCGAGCGTATCGAGCCGCCGCAGCCAGCCGCGCAGCAGCGGCGTGGCCTTGAAGCTCTTGGGGAAGACGCGGCCCGAGGTGCCAATCCGGGTCTCCTCGCCGAGACCGTCTGCCCAGGCGCGCAGGGCGTCGGGCGGGAAGGCGCGGAGCGCCGGTTCAAGCGCCGCGCGGGCCGGGCCATAGCGATCGAGGAACCGGTCCAGCGGTTCGGAATGGGTCAGGTTGAGCCCGCCGCGCCCGGCAAGCAGGAACTTGCGGGCCGGGCTGGGCATCCGCTCGGCAACCACAACGGACAGCCCCGATTCAGCCAGATGTTCGGCGGCGATGAGGCCGGCGGGGCCGGCGCCGATGATGACGATGTCAGGTGATGCGTGCATATCCTGCGGTCCCATGCCCGGTGTGCGGCGTCAAGCGGCGGGGCTTTGTGACATGGCCGCAACAGTCACCGAGATATGAACCATGGCACCAATCCTGCCCACTTGTGCCCCGGTGCTGCCACAGTTCACAGCGACCTGAACAGTCACTGAACACCGGGCCTTGCCGTGGAGTGCAGCTTTCGGGCTGCCCGATCCGTCGACAGGGGCCGGATGCGCCGGATGTGTTCACCATCATGGCGCAACACCGTTGCTGCAACAGCCTGTGTTTGGCAGGTCATTGCGGCAAGCGGGCAGCAATCGGTCAACGATTGCGTGGTTTGATCGGGACGGAAGCGACAGGACGAGCATGGACAAGCGTGTGGTCGACAAATCGAGACTGCCGAGCCGTCATGTGACGGAAGGGCCGAGCCGCGCGCCGCACCGCTCCTATTATTATGCCATGGGCCTGACCAAGGGCCAGATTCACCAGCCGTTCGTCGGTGTCGCATCGTGCTGGAACGAGGCCGCGCCCTGCAACATCTCGCTGATGCGGCAGGCGCAGGCGGTGAAAAAGGGCGTCGCGGCTGCCGGCGGCACACCGCGCGAATTCTGCACCATCACCGTCACCGACGGCATTGCGATGGGCCATCAGGGGATGAAATCCTCGCTTGCCTCGCGTGAAGTGATCGCCGATTCGGTTGAACTGACGATGCGCGGCCATTGCTATGACGCGCTGGTCGGGCTTGCAGGGTGCGACAAGTCGCTGCCCGGCATGATGATGGCGATGGTCCGGCTCAACGTGCCGTCGATCTTCATTTACGGCGGGTCGATCCTGCCCGGCTCGTTCCGCGGCCAGCCGGTGACGATCCAGGATATGTTCGAGGCGGTCGGCAAACACTCGGTCGGCGCGATGAGCGATGCCGACCTTGAGGAGATCGAACAGGTCGCCTGTCCCTCCGCCGGGGCCTGCGGGGCGCAGTTCACCGCCAACACGATGGCGACGGTGTCCGAGGCGATCGGGCTGGCGCTGCCCTATTCAGCGGGAGCGCCCGCGCCCTATGAAGTCCGCGACCGGTTCTGCATGACGGCGGGGGAAATGGTGATGGACCTCATCGCCATGAACATCCGCCCGCGCGACATCGTGACCCGCGAGGCGCTGGAGAATGCGGCGACAGTGGTGGCCGCGTCCGGCGGCTCGACCAACGCCGCACTGCATCTGCCGGCGATCGCGCACGAATGCGGCATTGCGTTCGACCTGTTCGACGTCGCCGAGATTTTCAGGCGCACGCCCTATATCGCGGATCTCAAGCCCGGTGGCCGCTATGTCGCCAAGGATATGTTCGAGGTCGGCGGCATTCCGCTGATGATGAAGACGCTGCTCGACCACGGCTATCTGCACGGTGACTGCCTGACGGTGACCGGGCGGACGATTGCCGAAAATCTCGAAAAAGTGGCGTGGAACCCCGATCAGGACGTGGTGCGCCCGGCGAACCGGCCAATCACGCCGACTGGCGGGGTTGTCGGGCTGGCCGGCAATCTGGCGCCCGATGGAGCGATCGTGAAGGTGGCGGGGATGAAATCCCTCGTCTTTTCCGGTCCCGCGCGCTGTTTCGACACCGAGGAAGCGTGTTTTGCGGCGGTGTCGAACCGCGCCTACAAGGAAGGCGAGGTGCTCGTCATCCGCTATGAGGGGCCGAAGGGCGGGCCGGGCATGCGCGAGATGCTGTCGACCACCGCCGCGCTCTACGGGCAGGGGATGGGCGACAAGGTGGCGCTGATCACCGACGGGCGGTTCTCGGGCGCGACGCGCGGCTTCTGTGTCGGCCATGTCGGGCCGGAAGCGGCAGTCGGCGGGCCGATTGCGCTGATCGAGGACGGCGATGTCATTACAATCGATGCGGTGGCCGGCACGCTCAGCGTGGCGCTGGATGCGGCTGAACTGGCCGAACGCCGCATGAAATGGGCACCACGGACGACGGAATTCACCTCCGGCGCCCTGTGGAAATATGCGCAAGGGGTGGGCGATGCCCGCCACGGCGCTGTCACCCACCCGGGCGGGGCGGCCGAGATACACTGCTATGCCGATGTTTGAGCGTTCTACTCTCCTGTCTGTCGTTATCGTCGCCTGCTGCTGCGGGCAGGCGTTCGGGTTCGACACGCGCGACCAGCCCGAGGGCAAGGCCGCGCCGATCGAATCGTTCAAATCCGTCACCGACGCCCTGCGTGCCGGGGTGCGGGGCCTGACCTCCGGCGACAAGCCGGGCGCGGTGCGGGCGCTCCAGTTCGCCGCCACCAAGGGCGATGTCGCGGCCCAGTTCAAGCTGGGGCGGATGTTCGCCGAGGGCGACGGGGTCGATCAGGACGATTACAAGGCGTTCAAGTTTTTCCAGCAGATCGCCAATACCCATGCCGACGAGGCGCGCGGCTCGCTGCGCTCGGGCGTGGTCGCCAAGGCGTTCGTCCAGCTTGGTTCGTATTACCTTGAAGGCATTGCCAATTCGCCGGTTCGCGCGCATCCCGAGCGGGCCTACGAGATGTTCTACTATGCCGCCTCGTATTTCGGTGATCCGGACGCGCAGTACAATGTCGGGCGGATGTATCTCGACGGCGTGATCGGGCCGAAGAATTCCAAGCAGGCGGCGCGCTGGTTCAATCTGGCGGCGGAAAAGGGACATCCCTACGCGCAGGCGGTGCTGGGCCAGATCCTGTTCAACGGGCAGGGCGGGGTGCCGCGTCAGGCGCCGCTCGGCCTGTCGTGGATGATTGTCGCGCGCCAGACCTGCGATCCGGTCAAGGACATCTGGATTGTCGAGATGGCGCAGAAGGCCGAGCGCGCCGTGAGCGAGGACGAGCGGCGGATCGCCACCCTGTTCGCCCGCAAGTTCGCCCGGCCTGTGACCGCAACCGCAACCGCCGTGGTGCCGTCTGCGTCGGTCCCGGCCGCCACGCCGCCGGCGGCGGCCACTGCCCGGCGGCCGGTCGAGAGCGATGCGGCTGGCGGGCTGAAACTGCCGGTTCCGTCGATGTTTCCTCTGAGCGGGCAGTAGCCGCTAGGGCAAGGTTCCGTCCGCAGTCCTTGTGCGATGGCGCAGGATCGCAGCAAGGGCATCAGCAAGGCCAAGGGCGGCGGCATCGGCGCCCAGTACGGCCGGGTCCGCGCCAGCGGCCAGCCCCGCAGAAAGCCGCGCAAACGCTGGCATTGCCCGCATCGCCCCATCGCCGACGAGGGCATGAATCGCAACCGGGCCTGACAATCCGCGCACGCTTGCCGTGCCGACCGTCAGCACCGCCAGCCGATCCGCAACCGCATGCGCCGTATCCTCGCCGATCAGGATCGGCAGGCCGATCTCCCGCGTCTCCTGCTCCAGCCGCGCGGCGAGATTGACCGGCGCGCCGAGGGCCGAATAGTCGAACCGGCTCTCCGAGCCCATGTTGCCGACGACGCAAGGCCCGGTGTTGATGCCGATGCCGATGATCAGTGCCGGGTGGCCGTCGACCGTCGCATTGAGGCGGGCCATCGCCTGCTGCATCGCCAATGCGGCGGTGCAGGCGCGCAGCGCGTGATCGGGCACGTCGAGCGGGGCATTCCACAGCGCCATCACGGCATCGCCGATGTATTTGTCGATGGTGCCGTCCGCCTCCAGCACGGCGCGCGACAGCGGGGTCAGCAGCCGGTTCATCAGCGTGGTCAGGCCCTCTGGATCGCCGGCATAGGTTTCGGCCAGAGCGGTGAAGCCGCGCACATCGGCAAACAGGACAGTGATCGTGCGCTGTTCGCCGCCCAGTTTCAGCGCCGATGGATTGCTGGCCAGCCGGTCGACCAGCGCGGGGGCGAGATAATGGGCGAACGCATCGCGGATCGCGCGGCGTTCGGCATCGGCGCTGCGCCAGCGGCCCAGCGTGGCGATGACGAAGCCGGCAAGCGCGGCGGCCATCGGGGCGATGGGATTGAGCAGCAGCGCCGCGTCACGGAACAGCAGCCATCCGGCCCAGCCGATGCTGCCGGTCAGCGCCAGCGCGGCCACGCTCGCCCCCGCCGGTGCCAGCGCCGCACCGGCCAGCGCCGCCAGCACGGCCGCCGCCA
>CALCZO010000246.1 GCA_937903315.1 uncultured Alphaproteobacteria bacterium | reverse complement strand
GCACCAGCCCGGCGACAAGACGAGGGGCGGCAGGGGGCGGTGAGACAAGCCCGACAAGATTGCCCGAGCGGTCGACGACGAGGCTGCCGCCGGCCTCGCGGTGCAGCGGCGCCTGCAGGCGGGCAGGCCGGTTGCCGGATGCGAGGAGCGTGCCTGATACAAACGACAGCTCAGCCTTGGTTCCGGCTGCGACATAGCCGATGGCGACGACCGATGTACCGTCCGCGCCGGCCGATCTGGCGCCCGCATAGGGCCGGGCGGTCCCCGTATCGGCTTCCAGCATGACAAGTCCGGCGGGGGCCGTCTCGGCCGCAGTCCGGGCCGGGCGGCCATTAGCGGTGAGATTGGCACAGGCGGTGGCGAGCGAAGGCGCCACGATCCTGCCCGGTGCGATGACCAGTCCGGTCAGGATCACGCCTGCCGGCAGGCGGGAGCCCTCGGGGGCAGCGGGAGCCGAGGGCGCGGTTGGTGTCGCCGTCACGGCGGCGGCAGTCTCAACCGGGGCTGCACCGGCGACCGGCTCGAAACTGTTGGCCAGCGCAATGACGGTCCGTTCCATCGCCTTGGCTGCCGGGGTGGGGTAGCTGATCGTATAGCCAACGAGACGACCGGTGCCGGGGGCAAAGCGGGTGTAGAAACTGCGCGGGCCGGCTTCGCCTGCGATCACGAAAAACTCAGGTCGCAGCAGCTTGTAGGTCACTTTCCGGCCGGGGATCGCCATGATCCGCTCGAACGCTTGCGGCAGCGCGGCGGCATCGCCGGCGGCATTGGCCGTTTCCAGTGTCACTGCGCCGTCGGCGCTCGTCCAGCGCGAACCGTTGGGCAGCGTTTCCCGTTTCGGAAACTGTGCCAGCGGCAGGCCGAACGCCGCGCCGGTCTTGCCGTCGATCTGGCGGCTGTAGCGCGCGGCGGTGCGGGCGCGGCCGGCTGCCTCGGCCAGTGCCTTGCGCTCGGCCGGGTCGAGCAGGCCGTCCGCCGTGCTGCGGGTCGCGCGTTCGAAGGTGAGGATCGCGTCGTAGGTGCGCCGGCCGAAAGTGCCGGAAACGGTTGCGGTGAACCCGCCCACCCAGATCAGGTCAGACTGGATCGCCTTGCGGCTGGCCTCATCGAGCGCATTGAACGCCTGCTCTGCCGCCTCGAACGCCGGGTTCGGCATCTGTGCGGCCGGTTGCGGCGCCGGGGCGAGGCGGCCTTGCGCCAGGGCCGGGCCTGCCAGCACGATGGCGCCGAACAGCGCCGCGGTCGTCTGACGCATCCAGCTCCCGATTCTGCGATCCGCCATGGCTGGCCTCCCTGCCGTTGCGCCGGGCGCCGCCGCGGCTTGACTGTCCGAGTGTGGCATCACGTCCGGCCAGTGTCGAGGTCGATGCCGTTGCAGCGCGGTGTGAACCTGCTAGTCTTCTGGCCTGCGACGTGCAGTTGCAGGTCTATGGCTGATGGCCTGTCCCTTGCCGGATTTTTTGCGGAGTTGCCCCATGCGCCGCCTTGCTCTTTCTCTTTCGCTCGCCCTGTCCCTCATCTCCTCGGTGGCATTGGCCCAGAAGAGCTATGTCAGGGAGGATTTGTCGGGAAGCGCGATCCGGTTGGAGGAATCGCTCAAGAAAGCCTTTTCTGCCGGA
Organism: uncultured Alphaproteobacteria bacterium; assembly: GCA_937903315.1. Taxonomy (GTDB): domain Bacteria; phylum Pseudomonadota; class Alphaproteobacteria; order Rhizobiales; family Beijerinckiaceae; genus JAIUNP01. Next base: position 3,338 of record CALCZO010000246.1, on the reverse strand, counting down.
GCACAGGGGCGTGCGGCTGCGCAATTGCAGCAGGAAGCCGGAGCGCTGCTGGCGCGCGATCCACGGCGGGCCTACGGGCTGTTCGGAACGGCCGTGACGGTTGATCCCGCCGCCGCCGGCGCGTGGCTCGGGTTTGCCCGTGCGGCGCTCAGGATCGAACCGCGCGACGGTGGTGAAGGCTATCGGCTGCGCGAGCAGGCGGCCAGCGCCGGCTACAAGGCCTATCAGCTCGCCCGTACGCGGCCCGAGGAGGGGGCGGCACTGGCCGAGATCGGGGCCGCCGCGGCGCGCGGAGAACAGTGGCGTCTGGCGCTCAACGCCTACAGGGCCAGCCTCGAACGCGCCGAATCGGCGGCGCTCAGGGCGACCTATCAGGAGATGCGGGGCAAGCATGGATTCCGCGTCTCCGAAAGCGAGCCCTACAAGGTCGATTCGGATGCGGCGAGCCCGCGGGTCTGCGTCCAGTTCACCGAGACGCTGGCGCGCGGCAAGGTCGATTTCGCACCCTATGTCGCCGTCAGCGGCGCGTCGTCGCCGGCGGTGACGGCGGAGGAGCAGCAGATCTGCATCGACGGCCTCAGGCACGGCGAGCGCTACACGGTCGTCGTGCGCCAGGGGCTGCCGTCCGATGTCGGCGAAGCGTTGCTGAAAACCTCCGACTTTGACATTTATGTCCGTGACCGCTCGCCGCAGGTGCGGTTCACCGGGCGTAACTATGTGCTGCCGCGCGTCGGGCAGGAGGGGTTGCCGGTCGTTTCGGTCAACACGCACAAGGTGCATGTCGCGATTGCGCGGATCGGCGACCGGTCGCTGCTGCCGACCGTGCGCGGCGACAATTTTCTCAAGCAGCTCGATGCGTCAGAAGCGCGGCGCATCGCCAAGGAGACGGGGTTCGATGTCTGGCGCGGCACGCTCGACGTCAAGCCCGAGCAGAACCGCGATGTGACCACAGCGTTTCCGGTGCAGGAAGCGGTCAAGGGGCTGGAGCCGGGCGTCTATGTGATGACGGCGTGGCCGGACGGACTGGCGAGCGCCAAGGCCGATCCGGAGGAAGAGAGCTACGAGAGCCGCGCGACGCAGTGGTTCATCGTGTCCGATCTCGGACTGACGGCGGTTTCGGCGCGTGACGGTGTGCATGTCTTCGCCCGCTCGCTGGCGAGCGCGAAGGCCGTCGAGGGGCTGACCTTCCGGCTGGTGGCGCGCAACAACGAGGTGCTCGCCGAGGCCAGATCGGATGCCAGTGGCCATGTCCGGTTTGATCCGGGCCTTGCGCGCGGCAAGGACGGTTTGGCACCCGGCATGGTGGTGGCGACCGACGGCAAGGGCGATTACGGCTTTCTCGATCTGCAGCAGGGCGCGTTCGATCTGACCGATCGCGGCGTCAAGGGGCGGCTGTCGCCCGGCCCGCTCGATGCGTTCGTGTTCGCCGAACGCGGCGTCTACCGGTCGGGCGAGAACGTGTATCTGACCGCTCTGCTGCGCGACGGGCAGGGGGCGGCAGTTCCGGGGCTGCCGCTGACGCTGGTGGTGCAACGACCGGACGGGGTCGAGTATCGCCGGATGCTGGCGGCTGATCAGGGGCTGGGCGGGCGTTCGGCGACGGTGCCGCTGCTGGCCGGGGCGGCGCGCGGGGCGTGGCGGGTCAAGGCGTTTGCCGACCCCAAGGGCGCGGCGATCGGCGAAGCGACGTTCATGGTCGAGGATTACGTGCCCGAACGGCTGGCGGTGACGCTGACGCCGGCGGAGCCTTCGCTGAAGCCGGGACAGCCGGCGGAGATCGCGGTGGCTGCCGACTATCTCTATGGCGCGCCGGGCGGCGGGCTTGAGGTATCGGGCGAGGTGACGGTCAGGACTGCCGAGAAGGGAACGGTGCCCGGCCATGCCGACTACAGCTTCGGCATCGAGGATGAGGCGTTCGAGCCGGTCAATTCGGAAATCGAGGACCGCGGCACTACCGATGCGCGCGGCCGGGTGACGATGAGCGTGGCATTGCCCGATGCGACGGCGCCGCGGGCGCTGGAGGCGAAGATCGCGCTCCGGGTCGGCGAGCCGGGCGGGCGGGCCGTCGAACGGTCGGTGACCCTGCCGATCCGGCCGGCCGGCGCGGTTCTGGCGGCGAAAAAGCTGTTCCGCGATGCGGCCCTGAACGAAGGCGACCAGGCGGGGTTCGACGTTCTGGCGCTGTCGCCGGATGGTACGAAGCTGGCGCGGAGCGGTGTCACCTGGTCACTGATGCGGGTCGACCGGCGCTACCAGTGGTTCTTCAAGGACGGACAATGGTCGTTCGAGGCGATCAAATCGACCCGCAAGGTGCTCGATGGCCGGATCGATCTGACGGCAGAGGGGCCCGGGCGGATCGCGGTGCCGGTCGCTTACGGGCAATACCGGCTGGATCTCAAGGGCGACGGCGGCGTGCTGCCGGCCAGCATCGGCTTTTCGGTTGGCTGGTCGGGCGAGGGCACGGCGGCGACGCCTGACATGCTGGATACGCGGATCGACAAGGCGCGCTATGGCGTCGGCGAGACGATGACGGTGACGCTGTCGCCACGCTTTGCCGGGACGGCGGTGGTGCTGATCGCCGGCGACAGCGTCAGCGAGACGCGGTTCGTCGAGGTCGGCAAGGACGGAGCGAGCCTGACCCTGCCGGTCAAGGCCGAATGGGGCAGCGGCGCCTATGTTGTCGCGCTGGCCCATCGGCCGCTCGATACCGAAGCGCGGCGGATGCCGGGGCGCAGCCTCGGAGTGGCATGGTTCGGCATCGACGGGCCGGGCCGGGCGCTGGATGTGGCGATCGGCACGCCGGAACGGGTTCGCCCGCGCGGAACGCTGGCGGTGCCGGTGCGGCTCGGCGGGCTGAAACCGGGCGAGGAGGCCTATGTCACGGTCGCGGCGGTCGACGTCGGCATTCTCAACCTGACGCGTTACCTGACGCCGGATGTCAGCGGCCATGTCTTCGGCCAGAAACAGCTCGGTGCCGAATTGCGCGATCTCTACGGCTATCTGATCGACGGGATGCAGGGTACGCGCGGGGCGATCCGCTCGGGCGGCGACGGAGCGTCGGCCAAGCTCGACGGCGCGCCGCCGACGCAGGAGCCGCTGGCGCGCTATTCCGGCGTCGTCAAGGTCGGGCCGGACGGCACGGCGTCGGTCGATTTCGACCTGCCGGCGTTCAACGGCACGGCGCGGGTGATGGTGGCGGCCTGGAGCGCGACCGGTGCCGGACAGGGCGAGAAAGACGTGATCATCCGCGATCCTGTCGTGGTGGCGGGCACAATGCCGCGGTTTCTCAATGTCGGCGACCAGTCGCGGTTCCATCTTGCCATCGACAATCTCGAAGG
>CALCZO010000245.1 GCA_937903315.1 uncultured Alphaproteobacteria bacterium | reverse complement strand
GGTAGCGGTCGGTGCGCCAGTCCTTGGCGAGTTCGACGCAGGCGCGGGTGAGCTGGCCGGGAAACTGTTCCAGCTTGGCTTCGAGCCGCTCGAACAGGGTAAAGGCATCGGCGGTGGCGCCGGCAAACCCGGCAATGACCGTGCCGCCGGCCAGGCGCCGGACCTTGCGCGCATTGCCCTTGATGATGGTGGCTCCGAGCGAGACCTGTCCGTCGCCGCCGATCACGGTGCGTCCGTCCTTGCGGACCATCAGGATGGTGGTCGCGTGCCAGAACTGGCCGGTCATCTCGGCTGTCATTGTGGTATCCGTCGTTGGTGAACCAATACCCAATGTAGTGCCGAAGGGCCGGAAAGAGAACCTCCGTCGGACAAACGGGGGCAACCAGCCGATTGACCGGGCTGCCGGGCTGGGTCACATCAGGGGGAAAGGCCGGGCACCGTCGCGCCCGGATGCAGGAAAGCCGCGCCGCAGATGTTCGTGTCCTACGCCCAGAATTTCGAGGATGTCGCGCTGTGGCGCGCCCTCAAGTCCGTCAGGAACGGGTTCTTTGTCGATCTGGGCGCGCAGCATCCGGTGGTCGACAGCGTGACGCGGGCGTTCTCCGATCATGGCTGGCGCGGCGTGCATGTCGAGCCTGTGCCGTACTATGCCGATCTTCTCAGGCAGGACCGGCCGGCTGACACGGTGGTCGAAAAGGCGATCGGCGCCTCGCCGGGCACGATGACGCTGCATGTGCTCGACGATTCGGGCCTGTCCACCCTCGACGCCGCCGCCGCCCGCTCGGGCGAGAAATGGCTCGGCCGCAAGGCCCGCGGGATCGAGGTCGAGGTCATCACGCTCGACATGCTGCTGGCCCCGTATGAGGGCCGCGACATCCACTTTCTCAAGATCGACATCGAAGGGGCGGAGACGGCGGCGCTGACCGGCTGGACGGCGGCACGGTTCCGGCCCTGGATCATCCTGATCGAGGCGACGCGGCCCAACAGCCCGGACCCGGCGCACGCGGAGTGGGAACCGATTCTGCTGCGAAACGACTATGTGTTCGCCTATTTCGACGGGCTGAACCGCTTCTATGTCGCGCGCGAGCGGTCCGAGCTGATCGATCCGGTCAGCAGGCCGCCGAGCGTGTTCGACGGCTATGTGCTCGATGCCATCGCCCGGCGCGACCGCGAGATCGCGGCGCTCAAAAGCGAGCTTCTCGCCATCCGCTCGCCGCTGCGCTGGCTGGTCGCCGCGCCGCTGGCGTTTGCCCGCCGCGCCATCCGCGCCATCCGCCGGCGTCTTTAAGCGCATCTGTCTGTTTTCTTTGCGGCCTCGCGCGATCCTTGCTAAAGCGCCCCGATCAGGCGACAGGTTCGAACTCAGGCAAGGCCCATGCGCAGCGCGACACTCAGCCGGACGACCGGCGAAACCGACATCTCCGTTTCCGTCGCGCTCGATGGCACCGGTATCACCGACATTGCGACCGGCGTCGGCTTTTTCGACCATATGCTGACGCTGCTCGGCAAGCATGCGCAGATCGATCTCGCCGTCTCGGCGCGGGGCGATACCCATGTCGACGACCATCACACAGTTGAGGATGTCGGCATTGCGCTCGGCAAGGCGGTGGCCGAGGCGCTCGGCGACAAGAAGGGCATCACCCGCTATGCCGATGTCCACATGCCGATGGATGAAACGCTGACGCGCGTGGCACTCGACATTTCGGGCCGGCCGTTCCTCGTGTTCCGCACCGCGTTCACGGGGCCGAAGATCGGCAGTTTCGACACCGAACTGGTGCGCGAATGGTTTCAGGCCTTTGCGATCAACGCCGGCGTGACGCTGCATGTCGAGACCCTGTACGGCGAGAACAACCATCATATCGCCGAAAGCTGCTTCAAGGGTCTTGCCCGGGCGCTGCGCGCCGCCGTCGCGATCGATCCGGCGATGGCCGGGCGCGTGCCATCGACCAAGGGGACCTTGACCGCCTGATGCAGAGCTTCACTGTCCATTACGGAACCGAAACAGAACGCGAGCAGGCCGTCTTCGTCGCCGATCGCTGGTCGTGGACCGCGCTGTTGTTCGGTCCGCTGTGGCTGCTCTACCATCGCCAGTGGCTCGCCTTTGTCCTGTTCGCGCTGCTGCTGGCGGCCATTTCGGTGCTCGGCCTGCAACTGGGGCTGCATCCGGCTGCCATCTCCGCGCTCGGATCGCTGGCCAACCTGTGGCTGGCACTCGAGGGCAACGCGCTGGTCAGCGCCGGGCTGACCCGCTCGGGCAAACCGGTGCGCGCGGTGATCACGGCTGCAACCCTTGACGAGGCGGAGGCGCGGTTTTTTGCCGGTCTGCCCGAGGCAAAGCCGGCCACCGGCGGCGCGGGGCTACCGTCCGCGCCTGCCGCCAGCATTCTCGGCGTGTTTCCCCAGCCGGGGGGACGGCTGTGAACATCGCGCTGATCGATTACGGCGCCGGCAACCTGCATTCGGCGCATCGCGGACTTGAGCGTGCACTGGCCGACACCGGGGCGACCGGCACGGTGACCGTGACCTCGGACCCCGAGACCGTGCGCCGCGCCGACCGGATCGTGCTGCCCGGCGACGGCGCCTTCCGCGACTGCCGGGCCTCGCTCGGCGCCGTGCCGGGCATGATCGAGGCGCTGACCGAGACCGTGCGCGGACGCGGACGGCCGTTCTTCGGCATCTGCGTCGGGATGCAGTTGCTGGCCGATGTCGGCGAGGAACATGGCGAGACCGCAGGGCTCGGCTGGATCGCCGGCCACGTCCGGCATCTCGCCCCCGCCGATCCGGCGCTGAAGGTGCCGCATATGGGCTGGAACACGCTGGAGGCGCGGACGGTCCATCCGGTGCTGGCCGGGCTGCCGCTCGGCCCCGACGGGCTGCATGCGTTTTTCCTGCATGCCTATCATCTGGTTGCCGACCGGGCCGAGGATGTGGTCGCCGTCGCCGAATACGGCGGGCCTGTCACGGCGATGGTGGCGCGCGAGACCTTCTGCGGCAGCCAGTTCCATCCCGAAAAGAGCCAGACGCTCGGCCGTGCCCTGTTTGCCAATTTCCTCAGGTGGAACCCGTGATCCTCTACCCCGCGATCGACCTCAAACAGGGCCGCTGCGTCCGTCTCCGGCAAGGCGACATGGATCAGGCGACCGTGTTCAACGACGATCCGGCCGATCAGGCGCGCAGCTTTGCCG
>CALCZO010000244.1 GCA_937903315.1 uncultured Alphaproteobacteria bacterium | reverse complement strand
CGGCGATGGTCGCCCATCACCTGCCACCATTCCATCGGCGTGCCGCGCGACTGGTGCGTGCCCATCACCAGCGTGGCAATCGCGCCCGAGTGGAAGCGAACATCGACATGCAGCAGCAGCTTGCCCGGCGCCAGCTCATGCCGCCGCGCGCCGATCTCGACCGGCTGGCCCATCAGATGCGGCACAAGATCGAAGTAATGCACGCAATGATGCAGGTAGAACCCCGTATAGTCGACGTCCTTGGCAAAATACGTCGGTGCCGTCATGTACTGGCCGAGGAAGCTGGCCACCGGCCCGAATTCCTCGCTGCGGATGACATTGGCGGCGATGCGGTTGGCGGTCGAATAGCGCTTCATGAAACCCGGCACGACCGGAACGCCGCGCACCTCGGCTGCTGCCGCCAGCTTTGCCGCCAGCGCGGCGGTCGGTGCCGGCGGCTTTTCGATGAACACCGGCAGCCCGGCCTCGACCGCCGCAAGGCCGATCTCGCAATGCGCCGCCGGGCCGGCAGCGATGCCGATGGCCTGAATGTTGCTGCGTCTGAGCACATCACGCCAGTCGGTCGTCGTGTCGCTGATGCCGAAGCGTTGCGCCGTGCGGGCAAGGGTGTCCGTATTGATGTCGCACAGGGCGGCAATGCGCATTCCGGCGCGCGTCACCTGCGGCAGCAGCATCTCGTTGGCATGCGTGCCGCAGCCGATCCAGCCGATGGTCAGCATCGTCCCCTCCCTCACGCAAAGGCCAGCGCGGTGCGCAGATAGGCGGCGCTGGCGGCAAGCGCGGCGTCCTCATCCTCATGCGGCGCGCGCCATTGGGCCAGCGACAGGCCGAGCCGCTCCTCGTTGCGGCGGAACGGCTCCAGCGTCACCGGACCGGCATAGCCGATGCGCTTGAGCGCGCGGGCGATGGCCGGCCAGTCGACATGGCCGGAGCCGACAAAGCCGCGGTTGTTCTCGTTGGCCTGAAAATGGACGACGCGCGGCCCGGCGGCGAGGATCGCCTCGGCCATCGACGGGTCCTCCATGTTCATGTGGAAGGTATCGAGCATCAGGCCGACGCTGGCCATACCCACCCGGTCGCAGAGGTCGATGCCCTGCACCGTGGTGGCGCAGAAATCGGTCTCGAAGCGGTTGAGCGGCTCGATCGCCAGCGTGATGCCGTGATCGGCAGCGTAAGCGCCCGCTTCCTTCAGCCCGGCGACAACGCGGTCGACCGTCCTCAGGCGCCTGTCCTCCGCCACCGGCGCGGGCGGGCGGCCGGCAAAGACCAGCGGCGCACCATAGAGCGGGCCGCCGACGATGGTCGCGCCCAGCCCCTTGGCAATCGTCACGGTCGACTTGAGATAGTCGATCCCGGCGCGATAGGCCGCGTCGTCGGCGCTGGACAGATCGCGGCTCAGGTTGACACGGGCGGCGAGCACGATGCCCAGCCCGGCATCGGCCGCGGCGGCACGCGTTTGGGCAAGGTCCAGTTCGCCCGGCTCGGGCACCAGCAGTTCGACAAAATCCATCCCCGCGCGCTTCATGCGCGGGAACAGCGCGAGATGCTCGCGCCCGAACGGACGAGCGTAGAACATCGAAATGATACCGACAGGAAGGTTCATGATTTGACCGCTCCGGCTGTGAGACCACCCACGAGCCGCTTCTGTACAATGAGGAACAGGATGGTGACGGGAATGGCGACCAGCGTGCCGCCGGCCGTCAACAGGCCCCATTGCACGCTGAATTCGCCGATGAACAATTGCAGCGCCACGGTAACGGTGCGGACATTCTGGCCCGACAGCATCATCGCGAACAGATACTCGTTCCATGAGGAGACGAAGATATAGATGCCGGTGGTGACGATGCCGGGCATCGCCAGCGGCAGGATCACCTTCAGCAGCGTCTGCATCCGGGTGGCCCCGTCCATCGTCGCGGCCTCGTCGAGTTCGCGCGGCAGGGCGTTGAAATAGCTTGTCATCATCCAGACGGAAAAGGGAATCGCGAAGGTTGCGTGGCCCAGCACGATGCCGGCATGCGTGTCGAGCAGCATCAGTTTGCGCATCAGCACGAACAGCGGGATGATCAGCAGCACCACAGGAATCATGTTGATGGTCAGAAACTGGATCAGCAGGTAGTTGCGCCCGGCAAAGCGGAAGCGCGAGAAGGCATAGGCCGCCGGCACCGAGACCGACAGGCCGAGCGCCACGGTGCCGAGTGCGACGATCAGCGAGTTGACGAGGTTGCCGCCAAAACTCGTGCGGCCGAGCAGCGTGCGGTAGTGATCGAGCGTGGATGTGCCGGGCAGATAAGTGATCGGCGCTCTGGTCAGTTCCGCATCCGGCTTGATCGAGGTCAGGATCATCCAGACATAGGGTCCGAGCGCGAACAGGATGACCAGCAGGATCGGGATCTCGACCGTCAGGAACCGGTTGAGCGGCGAGCGGCGCTCGATCATTGCAGCCCCTCCCGAGCGGTGCGGCGGACGTAACCCGCCACCACGACCAGCAGCAGCGCCGAGAGCAGCAGCGCCAGCGCCGCGCCATAGCCGAATTCCATCGCCGAATAGGCTTTCAGGAACGCATAGAGCGGCAGGGTATGGGTCGCAAACCCCGGCCCGCCGCCGGTCATCACCAGAATGACATCGAGCGAATTGGCGACCCAGATGATGCGCAGCAGCAGCGCGGTGGCAATGACGCCGGCCAGCGCCGGCAGCGTGACGAAGCGGAACTGCTGCCAGCGGGTCGCACCGTCGATTTCCGCCGCCTCGTAATGCTCATCGGGAATGGACTGCAATCCGGCCAGGATCATCACCGCAAAGAACGGGAACCCCTGCCAGATCAGCGCCAGAACCACCGCCGGCAGCGCCGTATCGGCCCGCGCCAGCCAGGCAACCGGCGTCGTGATCAGCCCCGAGCGGAGCAGCATGTCGTTGAGGACGCCGAGGTTGAGATCGTACATCCAGGTCCACATCAGGCCGATGATCACCGAGGGCAGCGCCCAGGGGATGACGACCAGCATCCGCGCCACCCCGCGCCACCAGAAACTCTGGTTGAGCAGCATCGCCGTGCCCAGCCCGAGCAGGAACTGCAAGCCGACGCAGGCGACGATCCAGATCACCGAATTGACCAGCGAGACCCAGAAAATCTCGTCGGAAAACGCCCGGATGAAATTGCCGAGCCCGACGAAGGGTACGTCGTCGGGCCGGAACAGCACGTAGTCGTGCAGGCTCATCCACAGCGTCTGGAGCGCCGGCACGATGATGACCGCCGCCGTGACGACGATTGCAGGCGCCAGGAACAGGTAGGGTCGGAGCGCCTCCCTGATCCGGGAGCCTGCGGCCGAAGCCATCATCGTCATCCTTCATGCAAGGCGGGCTTCACTACAAGGCAGGACGGGGGAGCGCGCCGGCCCTCCCCCCGGCACACATCAGCCGTGGAAATGGGCCTCGATCGCCTTCATCATCGCGTCCGGCTCGATCTGGCCGAGCAGGGCGCGCTGCATGTTCTGCGGCCATACCGTCCGGGTGAAATCAGCCGTCTTGGGGTGGTCGGGCAGCACGCCCATCACCGGCAGCGACTGCATCGAGGCATCGACGAAGCGCTTGGGATGCAGCGTCCAGTTGGCGGCGCCGGAGGTGGTGACCGGCAGCTGTCCGGTGAAGGTGTTGAAGGCGACGTTGTTGGCCCCGGTCGAGAGGAACGAGATCCATTTGAACGCCGCATCCTTGACCTTCGAGGCCGCGAACACCGCGTTGGACTCATCGCCGAACGAGGTCCAGCCCTTGCCATCGGCCGCGCGCGGCACCGGCACGGCGGAGACCTTGTCGCCGAGCGCCTGCACCATCTCGTTGGCCGAGCCGATGTGGTGGATGGTCATCGCGGCGCGGCCGGCCTTGTAGTTGTCGATGATCTGGCGGAAGCCGTCGGTCGGCGCGGAGGCCGGGAACACCTTGTGCTTGGTGCCCAGTTCGACAAACCAGCGGTTGGCCGCCAGCGCCTTGGGCGAAACCATGCCGCCCTTGTCGAAGGTCGCGCCGCCGCCGAGCACGAAGGTGCCCCAATGGTCATGCCCGCCGCCGCCGCCGCGCATGCCGAAGCCGGCGACGCCGTCCTTGTTGACCGCCTGCGCGGCCTTGAGAAACTCGTCGAAGGTCTTGGGCGGCTGCACGCCGGCCGCCGCGAACAGATCGACGCGGTAATAGAGATAGAGCACGACGTATTGCAGCGGCAGATAGTACTGCCTGCCGTCCGAGGCCTTGTTCATCGCCCAGAGATTGTCGGCAATGTCGCTCTTGCCAGCCCAGTTTGCCAGCATCGGCTCCAGCGGCTCCAGCGCCTTCATCTGCACGAGGCGCGCCTGATTGCCGAGCTTCACCATGGCACAGTCGGGACCGTTGCCGGCGATCAGAGCGGCGTAGAGACGGGTATAGTAGTCGTTGCCGCCACCCCACGGGATCGATTCCGCCTGCACCTTGATGCCGGGATTTTCCTTCTCGAACTTGGCAATCAGATCGCCCGGCGTGGCCTGCGGATTGTCGAAATGGTACCACCAGCGCACCGTCGCCGGGCTCTGGGCGTTGACGCGGGTGACGGCGGGCGCAGCGAGCGCAGCACCGGCGAGCGACAGGAATTGGCGGCGTTTCATGGGCGTTCCTCCTGATTGTCGTTATGATGCAAGGCGGGCGGCGAGCCATTGACCCGCCGTCCTCTGGGCCTGCCGTGCGGCAGGCAGTTCGGCACTCATCTGCTGGAACCCGTGGACGATGCCGGGAATGACATCCATCCGGTGGCCGACGCCGGCCTCGCTGAGGCGCAGCGACAAAAGCGGCGTGTCGTCGCGCAGGCAGTCGAGCCCGGCGGCGTTCATGTAGAGCGGCGGCAGGCCGGCGAGATCGGCCAGCGGGGCGCGCGAGGGCGCCGCCAGCGTCGCCACCGAGAAATCGGCCGAGCCGATGAAGTTGGCCCAGTACCAGCGCATCCGCGCGCTCGACAGGATGAACGAGCCGTCGCCGCACTGGCGATGGCTGGCGGTGTCGAAATCGGGCGCATAGCAGCCGTAGAACAGCGCCGCCGTGCCGACCTGCGGCAGGCCGGCACGGGTCCGCGCGATCATCGTGCCAAGCGCGATGTTGGCCCCTGCCGAATCGCCCGCAACCGCGATCCGGCTGGCCGGAACCGGCGTCCCAAGGCCGCCCTGCTCGACAAAGGCGATGGCGGCCAGCATATCCTCCTGCGCGGCGGGAAAGGGATGCTCGGGTGCCAGCCGGTAGTCGATCGACAGCGCCTCCATCCCCGCTTCCAGCGCAACCAGCCGGGTCGAGCGGTCATGGGTGCGGTACGAGCCGAAGGTCCAGCCGCCGCCATGGGCGTGGACGATGACCGGGCCGCCGGGGCGCGCGCCTGCCGGCGTATAGCGGCGGGTCGGGATCGGTCCGGCCGGGCCGGGCAGCATGATGTCGACCGATGTGACGCCGGCGACCGGTTCGCTGTTCCAGTAAGCGGCCATCCGTTCGAACACCGCGCGCCCCTCGGCCATCGGCATCCGCTCGTAATCGGGCGCAGGCGCGGACCGGGCGCGATCAAGGATCGGCTGCATGAACGGATCGACTGTCAGCACGGGGCGAACTCTCCTGAAGCAGGCTCGACAATGGTATCGATATGCGCGCCGAGCGCCTCGGCCAGCCCGTCGCCGTCGCCGGCGACAAAGCGGTCGATCAGCACATCATGGCGGGCCGCGGTGGCCGGAAGGGCGCGGATATGCAGCGGCGCGAACAGCTTGAACCGGTGCGAATGGAGAATGCAGCGGGTCAGGATCTGTTCCAGCGCGTTGAGCCCGGCCAGGCGGAACAGTTCGAGATGGAAGGCCATGTCGATCTCGATCAGCCCGTAGACATCGCCCGCCTCGGCCGCCGTATCCATGTCGTGCCGCAGGGCCTGAAGCGAGGCGAGGCCGGACGGATCGGGGTTGCGCACCGCCTTGAGGGCGCCACGCATCTCGATTCGCCGCCGCAGAGCGAGAATTTCGGCCGCCTCCTCGGCGTCCAGCCCGGTCACGGTGGTGCCGCGCCGGCCGTTGCGGATCACCAGCCCGTCTTCCTGCAGCCGCAGAAGCGCCTCGCGCACCGGGCCTTGCGAACACCCCAGATCACGCGCCAGCCCCAGCTCGGTCAGCGTGGTGCCGGGCTTGATTTCGTTCATGACGATGCAGCGCTTGATCTCGTGATAAGCGACATCGCCCGGGCGGCGGAGTTGATCGACCATCAGCATCATTACTGATATTGATAATCAGAACCGCCGTTGTCTGACAACTGATAAAT
>CALCZO010000243.1 GCA_937903315.1 uncultured Alphaproteobacteria bacterium | reverse complement strand
GCGTGTACTCCCAGTAATCGACCAGCGTCTCGCCCTTGACGGCGAACACCGGGATACCGGCCTCGGCAATCGCGGCGGCGGCGTGGTCCTGGGTCGAGTAGATGTTGCACGAGGCCCAGCGGATGTCCGCGCCGAGCGCCTTCAGCGTCTCGATCAGCACCGCTGTCTGAATGGTCATATGCAGCGAACCGGCAATCCGGGCGCCCTTCAGCGGCTGGCTGGGGCCATATTCCCGGCGGATCGCCATCAGCCCCGGCATTTCGGTTTCGGCGATGTTGATTTCCTTGCGGCCGAAATCGGCAAGGCCGATGTCCTTGATGCTGTAATCCATGACGATGGTTCCTGATCGCGTTAAGTCGCCGGCTCTATAGCAGACCACACTGCATACAGCAACCTCGATATAAACATATCTTTATGTCGGCAATTCGAAGTAGCCGCACTGACCGATCACTCGTCCTCGCCGAAGCGGTCGGCAACGAGGGCCGCGATGGCATCGAGGGCAGACTCCGCATCGCTGCCGAGCGCTGCGACCGTCACGCTGGTGCCCTGCGCGGCGGCGAGCGTCAGCAGTCCCATGATCGAGGTGCCGCCCACCGTCTCACCGCAGCGATGGACCGAAATCTGGCTCTCGAACTGTTCCGCGCATTGCACGAATTTGGCCGAGGCACGGGCATGCAGCCCCTTGCGGTTGATGATCGGCAGAACGCGGACGAGCGCCCCGTCAGGAAACCGGTCTTCGTCACAGGGCGCGGTGTCGCTCATCGGCCTTGCAGCACCTTGCTCGCGATGTTGATGTACTTGCGTCCCGCTTCCTGAGCCCGGCAGACGGCCTGTTCGAGATCGCAGCCTTCCCGCAGGCTGGCGAGCTTGACCAGCATCGGCAGGTTGATGCCGGCGACAACCTCGACCTTGCCGCCGTCCATGGCCGAAATGGCCAGATTGGACGGCGTGCCGCCGAACATGTCGGTCAGAACGACGACACCGTCGCCGCTCGACACCTCGTCAATCGCCGCAACGATCTCCTGCCGGCGCATCTCCATATCATCATCGGGGCCGATGCAGATCGTTGCGATCTGCTTCTGCTTGCCGACGACGTGTTCCATGGCTGCCCTGAATTCTACGGCAAGGCGGCCATGGCTCACGAGAAGCAGTCCGATCATTGTTCGCTCTTGGCGCTCCAGGTCCCATAACGAGTGAACCCGGCTGTTAGAAAGGCCGCCATTTTGTGCAGAGCGGCAAAAAGTGCAAGGGGGCTGGACACAGAAAGTGCTCCGTTTGCACGACCGCGGCAATTAATCCGGGTGAATGCGTCGAAACTGCGCAACGGCCCGGCAGGCATCGTCCGCCGCGCTGTTCTGCCACAGGACAAGTTCAGGCAGGCGAATGCCGCAGAGGATGCGATGGGCCATGCCATGCGGCATCCGGTCCGGCAGGTCGGGGACGAGCGCAATCACAAGGCGGATGCGCGCCGACGGTTCGTGGGATGTTGGCACCAGACCGATGCCCCGCACTTCGATCAGCCCGGCAAGGGCGGGATGGGGACGGGCAATCAGCCTGCCGCCAGAGGCGGCAACGGCGATCCGGTCATCTCCGACCAGCCGCGCAAAGCGGCCGTTGCGCCGTGCCTCGTGACACAGAGCCAGCGCCAGCCGCGACTTGCCTGCCCCGGATTCGCCGACGATCAGGTACCCGTCCTCGCCCAGCACGACACAGGAGGCATGGACCAGAAGGCTCATCCGGTGACCACCGGCAAACGGACGGTGAAGCGCGCGCCGGCGATACTGCCATCGGCATGACGCCGGTTTTCGGCATGGATCGCGCCATGGTGCGCCTCGACGATCTGCTGGGAAATCGACAGGCCGAGACCCGAGTTCTGACCAAAGCCCTGTTCCGGCCGATCGGTGTAGAAGCGCTCGAACACGCGCTTGAGGGCGTGATCGGGGATGCCGGGACCGTCATCGTCGACGATCACCTCGATCGCGTTGCCGATCCGGCGGCACAGGACCCTGACCGAGCCGCCCCGTTCCGAAAACGAGCGGGCATTGTCGATCAGGTTGTTGAACACCTGCACCAGCCGCGAATCATGGCCGAGAATGCGGAAGCTCTGCCCGGCCCTTGCATGAGGCGGCTCGCAGGTCAGGCTGACATAGACGCCATCAGGCCGGCTGATGTCGTTGGCCATGCTGACCACCGTCTCGAGCAGGGCGGCCAGATCGAACGACGCCGCTTCGGATCGCGCCAGCTCGGCATCAAGCCGCGACGCGCTGGAAATGTCGGTGATCAGGCGGTCAAGCCGGCGGACATCGTGCTGGATGACGGCCATCAGGCGTCCGCGGGACTCCTCGCTGCGGGCCAGCGGCAGCGTCTCGACCGCGCTGCGCAGTGAGGTCAGGGGATTTTTCAGTTCATGCGCAACATCGGCCGCAAAGCTCTCGATGGCCTCGATCCGGCTGTAGAGCGCGCGGGTCATGTCGCGCAGCGCACCCGAGAGATCGCCGATCTCGTCGGACCGATCGGTGAAATCCGGAATTTCCTCGCGTGACTGGGTGCCGCGCCGCACCCGCTCGGCCGCGCGGGACAGCTTGCGCAACGGGTCGGCAATCGCGCCGGCCAGCAGCAGCGAGAGGACCATCATCACCGCGGCCGCGACGAAGAACACCAGCACGATCCCCATCCGCTCGTCGGCGATGATCCGGTCGATATCGCCTTCCTGCGTCATCAGCATCAGGGCGCCCTGTACCGAGCGGAACTTGCGGACCGGCACCGCCACCGAGGCGATGGTCGTGCCGCTGGTGGTCACCCGGACCACGCTCGCGGGCACGCCTGCAAGCGCCTTCTGCACCTCCTGATACGACCGGCCGGAGGCATTGTCCTCGTAGGTTGGCACATCCATCCGGCCGAAGCGGCGTTTGAGGGCGTTCCAGCTGCGCTCGAACAGCGCGACGTCGTCCTCATCCGGCGGCGGCAGGTCCATCTTGAGGATCTGGCCGGCGGAATAGAAGCTGCGCGTATCGAGCAACTGCATGCCATCGCGGTCAAACAGCCGGGCGCGGTTGCGAGTCGGCCCGACAAGGCGCCGCAGCGCCGGAGCGACCCGTTCGGGATTGATGGAGAATTCCAGCCCGGCCTGTGATTCATCAACCGGGCCTGACGCCTCGCCCGCCTGCATCTGCAACAGCCGGTCCGGATCGACGATGATGGTGTCGGTCTCGACCGTCGCCGAGGCGGCCACCGCCGCCGCGATGATCTCGGCCTGAGTGTAGAGCGACTGGACGCGGGCATCGATCACGCTGTCGCGCGTCTGGTTGAGCCACAGAAACGCCAGCAGCAGCGCGACCAGACCACCAAGGTTGAGCAGCACGATCCGCCGGGCGACCGAGGACGAGACGCGGTTGACAACCGAGCGCCACAGGCGGCGCAGGCCGGCCCTGCGCCGCAGCCCTGCCTTGGCGGTGGTGGCCGGCGTCTCGCCGGCTGCGGTCCCGTTGCGATCAAGCACGCGCCATTATCCCGGCCGGTCAGCCTTCCTTGAAGCGGTAGCCGACACCATACAACGTCTCGATCATATCGAAATCGTCGTCGACCACCTTGAATTTCTTGCGCAGCCGCTTGATGTGGCTGTCGATCGTGCGGTCGTCGACATAGACCTGATCGTCGTAGGCCGCATCCATCAGCGCATTGCGGCTCTTGACCACGCCGGGCCGCTGGGCCAGCGCCTGAAGGATCAGGAACTCGGTCACGGTCAGGGTCACGGCTTCGCCGTTCCAGGTGCAGGCATGGCGTTCGGGGTCCATCCTGAGGTTGCCGCGCTCCAGCGCCTTGGCATCGCTCTCGCGCGGGGCCGGCGCATCCTTGGCGCCGACGCGCCGCAGCACCGCCTTGACGCGTTCGACCAGAAGCCGCTGGGAAAACGGCTTCTTGATGAAATCGTCTGCACCCATCTTGAGACCGAACAACTCATCGATCTCCTCGTCCTTCGAGGTCAGGAAGATCACCGGCATGTCGGACTTCTGGCGCAGACGGCGCAGCAGTTCCATCCCGTCCATGCGCGGCATCTTGATGTCGAAGATCGCCATGTCCGGCGGATTCTGCTTGAGCCCGTCGAGCGCGCTCGCCCCATCGGTGTAGGTCTGGATGCGGTAGCCCTCGGCCTCGAGGGCAATCGAGACGGAGGTGAGGATGTTGCGGTCGTCATCGACCAGGGCGATGGTGGGCATGGATGGTCCTGTCAAACCCGAACGGCGGGGGAAAAGGAAAGAGGCACGCCCCTGTCCTCTGCGAACAAACACAGGCCGAATTGTGGCATTGACGATAATCAACGCCAAGGCCGATGAAAAGGCCGAGGTTCGTTCCGATATTCCTTATCCCTGTCCATCGTTTCGCAATGGAGCATGCCTGTGGCCCTTGATCCGAAACTCGCCGCCAACATGGCACCGGGATTTGAGCCTGTTCCCCTGGCGCGGCAGTTGCTGCGCACGCTGCGCGCCGGGTCTCTCGCCACGCTGGCGCCCGATGGCGGCCCCTTCGCCTCGCTGACTTCCGTGGCAACCGATGTCGACGGCACGCCACTGATCCTGATCTCGAAGCTGGCTGCCCACACGGCGCATCTTGCCCGCGACCCGCGCTGCTCGCTGCTGCTGAGCCAGAGCGGTAAGGGCGATCCGCTGGCCCATCCGCGACTCACGCTGGTCGCGCGCGGCGAACAGGTCGATCGGCAAAGCGAGGCGGGCGGGCGCATCCGCAGCCGCTTCCTCTCACGTCATCCGAAGGCTGAACTCTACGCCGATTTCCCCGACTTCTCGTTCTGGCGTCTGGGGATCGAGCGCGTCTCGCTCAACGGCGGCTTTGCCCGCGCCTGGGAGGGCGTGGCCGGCGATATCCTGACGCCCGTCGACGGCGCGGAGGCACTGACGGCGCTTGAAGCCAGCGCGATCGAGCACATGAACGAGGATCACAAGGACGCGGTCACCCTCTACGCGACGCGGCTCGCCGGCCAGCCGGCCGGAGCATGGCGCGTCAGCGGTATTGATCCCGAAGGGCTTGACCTGATCGCCGGCGACAGGACGGCGCGGGTGCTGTTCCCGTCGCCGGTCAGGGACGGCGGCTCCCTGCGGTCGATGCTGGCGCGCATGGCGGAGGCGGCGCGGGCCAAGGATGGACCGCCGACGAACCAGTGACAGATGACATCATACAAGTTGCTTTGCGTCGTTTTGCCGCGAATTTTAGCATTTTTGCCGACTTATCCTAAGGAACGAGAGCGAAAATCAGGCAATTTCGACGGCCTCCGGTTGGCAGAAGGCGGTTTTCTGTTAGGGAACCCGTGCTCAGATAACGGGGTGTTCACACTCGGTTTCTATCACGCTGGCTGACGTTGTACGGCCGAGCGGATGATCCTCTTGCCGCCGTTTGCGGCTGATCGAAAAGGGAAGGACCACATGGTCACTAGCGGCGATTTCAATGCCACGGTTGGAGCCAACAGCTTCGGGTTCGTCAATCCTCGATCCATCACCTGCAATCTGGAGCCCGCCGCGCTCTATGAGGAAGCGATCCGCCGCGGCGAAGCCAATATCCTGGCCGGCGGCGCCATCGTTGCCGAAACCGGCACGCACACCGGCCGCAGCCCGAAGGACAAGTTCACCGTCCGCGATGCCGTGACCACCAACACCGTTTGGTGGGATATGAACCAGCCGATGTCGCCGGAGCATTTTTCGACCCTGCTGGCCGATTTCAAGGCCCATGCCGCTGGCAAGGACCTGTTCGTGCAGGATCTGGTCGGCGGTGCCGATCCGGTCCACCGCGTCCGCACGCGGGTCTACACCGAGATGGCCTGGCACTCGCTGTTCATCCGCAACCTGCTGATTCGCCCCGACCGGTCGGAACTGGCCTCGTTCGTGTCCGAACTGACGATCGTCGACCTGCCGTCGTTCAAGGCCGACCCCAAGCGCCACGGCACCAAGTCCGAGACCGTGATCGCCTGTGATTTCACCAACAAGATCGTTCTGATCGGCGGCTCGGCCTATGCCGGCGAGATGAAGAAGAGCGTCTTCACCTACCTCAATTTCGTGCTGCCGCCCAAGAACGTGATGCCGATGCATTGCTCGGCCAACGTCGGCAAGGATGGTGACGTGGCGCTGTTCTTCGGTCTGTCGGGGACCGGCAAGACCACCCTGTCGCAGGACCCGCATCGCATCCTGATCGGCGATGACGAGCATGGCTGGGGTCCGGACGGCGTGTTCAATTTCGAGGGCGGCTGCTACGCCAAGACGATCCGCCTGTCGCCCGAGGCGGAGCCGGAAATCTATTCGACGACGCAGCGCTTCGGCACCGTGCTGGAGAACGTCGTGTTCGATCCCGACACCCGCGTCGCCGATTTCGACGACGAATCGAAGACCGAAAACACCCGTTGCGCCTATCCGATCGAGTTCATCTCGAATTCGAGCAAGACCGGGCGGGCCGGCATGCCCAAGAACATCATCATGCTGACCTGCGACGCCTTCGGCGTGATGCCACCGATCGCGCGGCTGACGGACAACGAGGCGATGTACCACTTCCTGTCGGGCTATACCGCAGCGGTTGCCGGCACCGAGCGGGGCATCACCGAACCGGTCGCGACCTTCTCGACCTGCTTCGGCCATCCGTTCATGCCGCGCCACCCGACCGTCTACGGCAACCTGCTGCGCGATCTCATTGCCAAGCATGGCGTCAACTGCTGGCTGGTCAACACCGGCTGGGCCGGCGGCAAGCCGGGCGTCGGCAAGCGGATGCCGATCCGCGTCACCCGGGCGCTGCTGACCGCCGCGCTCGATGGTTCGCTGAGCAAGGTCGCGTTCCGTCCCGATCCGTATTTCGGCTTCGAGGTCCCGGTTGCGGTCAGCGGCATCGACAGCGACCTGCTCAATCCGATCGCGACATGGACCGACAAGGCCGCCTTCACCGAGACGGCGCACAAGCTGGTCGGCATGTTCGAGAAGAACTTCAAGACCTTCGAGGCGCATGTGGACCGCAATATCCTCAACGCCGCGCCGAAATGGGCCGCCTGACCGGCGCACCGCTCAACGCAGCCTCTTCAGCCCCCGCTCCGGCGGGGGCTTTCCTTTTCGTGCAAGAGCGTTCAAGGAGAGCGCGGCCTCGTCTCTGCCGTTCCGGCGACCGGCCTCTCCCTCGGGGCCCTGCCGCACCATGCCACTGTCCAGCATCCTGCTTGCCCTGACCGTCGTCATCGTCTGGGGTCTGAGTTTTTCGGCGATCAAGTTCGGCGTCGACGAGATGCCGCCGCTGTTTCTGACTGCGTTCCGTTTTGCGCTTGCCGCCCTGCCCGCCGTGTTCTTCGTGCCGCGCCCGA
>CALCZO010000242.1 GCA_937903315.1 uncultured Alphaproteobacteria bacterium | reverse complement strand
ACCCCGGCGGCCTGCTGGAACAGTCGATCCAGATCGCCGATGCGTTCCTTGATCGGGGCGAGATCGTCTCGACCCGCGGGCGCACGCCGGATGCGACGCAGCGCTTCTCCGCGCGCGTGGGCGACATCGCCAAGGGCAAACCGGTGGTCGTGCTGATCAACGGCGGCTCTGCCTCGGCCTCCGAGATCGTCGCCGGCGCGTTGCAGGATCACAAGCGCGCCACGATCATCGGCACCCGGTCGTTCGGCAAGGCCTCGGTGCAGTCGATCTTCCAGATGCGTGGGCAGGTGGCGCTCAAGCTGACGACGCAGCTTTATTTCACGCCATCGGGCAAGTCGATCCAGGGCAAGGGTATCGATCCCGATATCCAGATCCTCCAGGATGTCCCGGACGAGCTGAAGGGCAAGGACGAGACCAAGGGCGAGGCCTCGCTCAAGGGCCACATCAAGACCAACGAGGACGAGAAATCGGGCTCTTCGGCCTATATTCCGCCCGATCCCAAGAACGACAAGCAGTTGATCTTCGCGGTCGATTACCTCAAGGCCGACGGGAAGCTGGAAGCGCCCAAAAAGGCCGAAGCGCCGTCCCAGACCGAGACGAAGAAGAACTGAACGTCAGCCGCTTTGCCCGCGGCGACAAGCGCAAGTATGGTCTTTACGGGCTGATTCGCCCGTGGGACCGGAGCCTTTCGCGCAACCATGGCTAGCGACGATCTTTCCCGGCCGCTGGGAGTGGGCAAGGCGCCGTCCGCGCCTTCGCCGGCGGCAGGAGTGATGCGGATTGTGCTGGGCGCCGGCGCGCTGGCGGCGGTCGCGGCGGTTGGGTGGCTGATTGCCACGGCTGATCCGCACGGCGGCGAACCGCATGCCCGCGTTGCCATCGAACGCATCCGCGAGGCGGCACCGGCCAAGCCGCCGGCAGCCCCCGCACAGAATCAGGCCACCCGCCAGCGCGAGAGCGCCGGCGAGGCGGAAGCGGCGTCCGGCGTGATCGTGCGGCGGGGCGAAGGGCAGGGAGCGCCTGACGCGCTGATCATCCGCGTGCCCGATGCCCCGGTTGCGACCGGCGGACCGGGTGCTGTCGACCGTCGCCTGCTGGAAAAGGGTCGCCACGGCATGTTGCCTGTTGCATCGGCCGAGGCCGGCAAGCCGCGCGATGTCTATGCTAGGCCCTTCGGCGGCGCGGACGCGGCCGGCAAGCCGCTGGTCGCGGTTCTGGTGACCGGCCTCGGCATCAGCAGCGCTGCCACCGGCGATGCGATCAGCAAGCTCCCCGGCGAGGTCAGTCTCGCCTTTGCGCCCTATGGCAACGATCTCGAACGCCAGTCGCGGCAGGCACGCGAGGATGGGCATGAGATTTTCCTGCAACTGCCAATGGAACCTTACGACTATCCCGACAACGATCCCGGCCCGCACACGCTGCTGGCCGAGGCGGCGGAGGCGCAGAACCTCGACCGGTTGCACTGGTTGATGGGCCGCTTTGCCGGGTATGCCGGGCTGACCAACTTCATGGGCGCCAAGTTCACTGCCTCGCGCAAGGCCATGAAGCCGGTGTTCGACGAGGCGGCACGCCGCGGGCTGATGTTCGTCGATGATGGATCGTCCGGCCGCAGCCAGGCGGTTGCGGCCGCCGGAGCATCGAAGCTCCCGGTGGTCAGCGGCGACGTCGTGCTCGACGGGCTCGACAAGGCCGGCGATATCGAGGCGGCGCTGATCCGGGCCGAGGCGCAGGCGCGCTCGTCCGGCTATGTGCTGGTGGTCGGCGCGGCGCTGCCAGCGACAGTCGAGCGGCTGGGGCGCTGGATCCGGACGCTGAAGGGCAAGGGGCTGGTGCTGGCACCGGTGACGGCGGCGCAGCGGATGCGGAAGGGCTAGGATATGGCGGGCAGTGAAACAAGGCCGGTGCGGGCGCAGATGCCGTTCCGCCCCTGCGTCGGGGTGGCGCTGTTCAATACGCGCGGCGAAGTGTTCATCGGCCGGCGCAAGGGCGGGCAGGGGCCGGAGTATGATGCCGCGCGGCTGGAATGGCAGATGCCGCAGGGCGGAATCGACGGCAACGAGGCCGCTTTCGTTGCGGCCAAGCGCGAATTGTACGAGGAAACCAACGTCCGCAGCGTGACGCTGCTGGGCGAGGCGCCGGTCTGGTATCATTATGACCTGCCCGACGAAGCGCTCGGCAAGGCGCTTCACGGCAAATATCGCGGCCAGACGCAGAAGTGGTTTGCCTTCCGCTTCACCGGGGAGGAGCGCGAGATCGATGTGCTGCACCCGGCGGGCGGGGCCCATTCGGCCGAGTTCGTCGAATGGCGCTGGGAGGCGCTCAATCGGCTGCCGGAGCTGATCGTGCCGTTCAAGCGACCGGTTTACGCGCAGGTGGTCACTGCCTTTGCTGATTTTGCCACGCCGGAAAACGCTTAGCCGACTTTTCATCTCGCCAAAGGAATGCTCCGGTCCTACATTGGATCATGAGCGATTCCATCGAGCGGCTTTATGCCGCCATTCTTGGCGAAAAGGACCGTGACGACGCCGGCTCGCGCACAGCGCGGCTGTTGCGTGACGGCACGCCGAAGATCGCCAAGAAACTGGCCGAAGAGGGCGTCGAGGTTGGTCACGAGGCGATTCTCGGCAACCGCACCGCGACCATCGAGGAAAGCGCCGACGTCCTCTACAATCTTGCCGTTCTGTGGGTCGATTCCGGCATTCGCCCGGCGGACGTATGGGCCGAGATGGATCGCCGCGAGGCGATGATGGGCATTGCCGAGAAACTTCCCAAGGCTGGCCTGGCCTCCGCGACGTTTCGCAGCGGAAAACAGGGCAGGAAGAGCGGCAAACAGGGCCGCTCCGGCTTGCGCCGCTTCTGGCGTCGTCTACGATCGCGCTGGTTCTGATCGTATCACACGCGAGGATTTGCCGTGTCGGGTCCCCACACCATGGGCTGGTCGCTGTCGCTGCCGGTGATCGCTGCGCCGATGTTTCTGGTCTCGGGACCGGAACTGGTGATCGCGGCGATGCGCGCGGGGATTGTCGGCACATTCCCCGCGCTCAACCAGCGCACCACCGAAGGCTACATCGACTGGGTCAACCAGATCCGCGCGGCAACCGCCGATCTGCCGCCCGAACGGGCGGTGTTCGGCGTCAATTTCATCGTCCATCCTTCCAACACCCGGCTTGAGGCCGATGTGCGTGCCAGCGTCGAGGCGAAAGTGCCGTTCGTCATCACCTCGCTGGGGGCGGTGAAACTGGTCGTCGATGCCGTGCACAGCTACGGCGGCAAGGTGTTCCATGACATCACGACCCGCCGCCATGCCGAAAAGGCGGTTCAGGCCGGGGTGGACGGGCTGATCCTTGTCACCGCCGGGGCCGGTGGCCATGCCGGCACGGCCAATCCCTTCGCGCTGATCGCCGAAATCCGGCAGTTCTTCGATGGTCCGATTGCGCTGTCCGGTGCGCTGTCGAACGGGGCGCAGGTTGCGGCCGCCATCGCGGCGGGGGCTGACTTCGCCTATATGGGCACCCGCTTCATCGCGACGCAGGAAAGCCGTGCCGCTGACGGATACCGCGACATGATCCGCGCGAGTGCGATCGCTGACATCGTCTACACGCCGGCGATTTCCGGCATTCCCGCCAACTTTCTTGCCGAATCGCTGCGCCGTGTCGGACTTGACCCGAAGAACCTGCCGGCGGTCGATCCCAGGACGCACAAGATCGACATGGGATCGGAAACCCGCGTCTGGCGCGATGTCTGGTCGGCAGGCCATGGCGTGGCGGACACCCGCGATTGCCCGAGTGTGGCCGATCTGGTGACGCGGATGCGGACTGAATTCGAGGCGGCGCGGGCGCGCCTTGCCGGACTGTGACAGCGCCGGCGGCACATCCGCCGCGCATCCTGTTTGTCGCCACCGAGGACTGGTTTTTCTGCTCGCATTTCCTGCCGATGGCGCGGGCGGCGCGCGATGCCGGGTTCGAGGTGATCGTTGCCGCGCGCGAGCGCGCCCATCGCCCGGTGATCGAGGCGGAAGGATTCCGGCTGGTGCCGGTCGAGGCCGAGCGCCGTTCGCTCAACCCGCTGGCGATGTTCGCTGCGCTCTGGCGGCTGCGCGGGGTTATCCGCGAGGCTGATCCGGCGGTCGTCCATCTCATCGCGCTGCGTTCGATCATTCTGGGCGGGGTCGCAGCGCGGCTCGCCGGCGCGCGGCGGCGTGTGGTGGCTCTGACCGGCATGGGTTTTCTCGGCGCCGGGCGGACGGCGGCGGCGCGGACCGCGCGGGCACTGGTGACGGCGTTCATCCGCGGCGTCGTGGACGGGCCGCAGGTCCGGTTCCTGTTCGAGAACCGCTCCGATCCGGTGATGCTGGGGCTCGATCCTGACACTGTGGCCAAAGTGACGGTCGTCGGCGGTGCGGGCGTTGATCCGGACCGGTTCTCGGTCATGCCGCAGCCGCCCCATCCGCCGCTCAGGGTCGCGATGATCGCGCGCATGCTGTGGTCGAAGGGGCCGGATCTCGCAGTTGCCGCCGTCAAGCTGGCCCGCGCGCGCGGCGCCGATGTCACGCTCGATCTGTACGGCGCGCCCGATGCATCCAATCCCAAGGCGATCTCTGCCGCCATGCTGGCCGACTGGGCGACGCTGGAGGGCATTGCCTGGCACGGGCCGACGGCGGACATCGCCGGTGTCTGGGCGGCGCATCATCTCGCGATCCTGCCCTCACGCGGCGGCGAGGGCCTGCCGCGCACCCTGCTCGAATCCGCCGCCTGCGGCCGGGCGATGCTGACGACGGACGTGCCCGGCTGCCGCGATTTCGTCCGCGACGGCATCGACGGGGTCGTTGTCCCGGCCGATGAGGCCGAACCGCTGGCCGATGCGCTGGTGCGGCTCGCGTCCGATCCGTCCCGTGTCGCGGCAATGGGCGACGCGGCGCGGGAGCGGCTTCTCGACGGACATACCGAGGCGGCGGTCGGCGCAGCCGTGGTCAGGTTGTACCGATCGATGCTGGCATGACCGCGCTCGACGATCCCGTCGCCTTCATCCGTGCCGAGACCCGGCTGATGCCGGTGCCCCATGCGCCGGAAATCCTGCTGCATGTCGCCGAGGAAGCGATTCCGTTGTGGCAGAAGACCGAGGACGATCTGGCGGCAATCGGCCTGCCGCCGCCGTTCTGGGCTTTTGCCTGGGCCGGCGGGCAGGCGCTGGCGCGGTATGTCATCGACCATCCGGACACCGTTGCGGGCCGCACCGTGCTCGATTTTGCCTCCGGCTCCGGCCTCTGCGCCATCGCGGCGATGAAGGCGGGCGCCGCACGGGTCGAGGCTGCCGAGATCGACGCGTTTGCCCTCGCCGCGATCACGCTCAACGCTGCCGCCAACAACGTTGCCGTAACGCCCCGCGCGGCCGATCTTGTCGGCAGCGACGAGGGGTGGGAGGTGGTGCTCGCCGGCGACATCTTCTACGAACGCGACACGGCCGAGCGGGTGTTTGGCTGGCTTGAGGCGCTCCACAAGCGCGGCGCAACGGTGCTGATCGGCGATCCGGGCCGCAGCTATCTGCCGCAGGACCGGCTGGAGGCGCTGGCGCGCTATGCGGTGCCGGTGACGCGGGCGCTCGAAGACGCTGAAATCAAGCAATCGGCAGTCTGGCGTATCCGGGACTGACGCGCGCCGGCCCGCACTCGGCATTTTCTTTTTCCGGCCCGATCGATTATAGCCGGGGCATGGCAGACGCATCCCGTTCGTTCGAACATTCCGGCTGTTGCGGCCACGCCCTGCAGGCCCCTGCGCTCAGGCTGCGCGAGGCCGAGGCGGTGTGCGCGACGCGCGGCGAGCGGCTGACCGCCCAACGCCGGCAGGTTCTGGCCGCGCTGATCGCCGCCGGCCGTGCGCTCGGTGCCTATGACCTGATCGACCATGTGGCCGAGACGGGCGGCAAGCGCGTCGCGCCGATCACCATCTATCGCGCGCTCGATTTTCTGGTCGCTCAGGGGCTGGTCCATCGCATCGAGAGCCGCAACGCCTTTCTCGCCTGCCCGGCCGGCCACGGGCCACATGCCGAGGCGATCTTTCTGATCTGCGACGCCTGCGGCAAGGTCTGCGAGGCCGTTTCCCCGCCGCTGGAGATGGCGCTGGGTACCCTGGCCGCCGAGCGGGGCTTTGCCCCGCGCGCCCGCATCATCGAACTTGTCGGTCACTGCGCCGATTGCCGTCCTGCCGGAGTGTAACCCCTCGTGAACGTCCGTCTCGCTGTCGATCCTGATACCGCCGCGCCACAGTCGCGCCTTGCCACCGTGCCTGTCATCATCGGCCAGGGGACCGGAGCGGTCACGGTTGGCGGCGGCGCGCCGATCGTCGTCCAGTCGATGACCAACACCGACACCGCCGATATCGACGCCACCGTGGCGCAGGTCGCCGCGCTCGCCCGCGCGGGGTCCGAGCTGGTGCGCATCACGGTCGACCGCGACGAGGCCGCCGCTGCCGTGCCGCATATCAAGGAAAAGCTGCTCGCACGTGGTATCACCGCCCCGCTGATCGGCGATTTCCACTACATCGGCCACAAGCTCCTGAAGGAGCACCCGGCCTGCGCCGAGGCGCTCGACAAATACCGCATCAACCCCGGCAATGTCGGGTTCAAGAACAAGCGCGACACGCAGTTTGCCCAGATCGTCGAGATGGCGATCCGCCATGACAAGCCGGTTCGGATCGGTGCCAACTGGGGCTCGCTCGATCAGGAGCTGCTGACGCTGCTGATGGACGAGAACTCCCGCAGCGCCCGGCCGATGGATGCGCGGGCGGTGACGCGCGAGGCGATGGTGCAGTCGGCGCTGCTGTCGGCGGCGCGGGCCGAGGAGATCGGCCTTGGCCGGGACAGGATCATCCTGTCGGCCAAGGTGTCGGCGGTGCAGGACCTGATCGCCGTCTACCGGATGCTGGCGGCGCGCGGCAACCACGCGCTGCATCTCGGCCTGACCGAGGCGGGCATGGGGTCGAAGGGGCTGGTGGCATCGTCCGCCGCGATGGGCATCCTGCTGCAACAGGGGATCGGCGACACCATCCGCTATTCGCTGACGCCCGAGCCGGGCGGCGACCGGACGGCAGAGGTCAAGGCCGCGCAGGAACTGTTGCAGACCATGGGGTTCCGCACCTTCGTGCCGCTGGTCGCGGCCTGCCCCGGCTGTGGACGGACGACATCGACCGTGTTCCAGGAACTGGCGCGCGACATCCAGACCTGGATTTCCACCTCGATGCCGGAGTGGAAGACGCGCTATCCCGGCGTCGAGGCGCTCAACGTCGCGGTGATGGGCTGCATCGTCAACGGCCCGGGCGAGAGCAAGCATGCCGACATCGGCATCTCGCTGCCCGGCAC
>CALCZO010000241.1 GCA_937903315.1 uncultured Alphaproteobacteria bacterium | reverse complement strand
ATCCCGGTGTTCGCCGTCAAGGGCGAGACGCTGGTCGATTACTGGGAGTACACGCGCAAAATCCTCGAATGGGGTGACGGCGGCGAGCCGAACATGATCCTCGATGACGGCGGCGATGCGACCATGCTGGTCCATCTCGGCCTGCGCGCCGAGAACGGCGACACCGGCTTTCTCGCCAAGCCCGGCTCGGAGGAAGAGGAAATCCTGTTCGCGCTGATCAAGCGGACGCTGACCGAGAAGCCCGGCTGGTTCGCAAAGCTCGCCAAGGCGATCAAGGGCGTGTCGGAAGAGACGACCACCGGCGTGCACCGGCTCTACATCATGGCCAAGGAAGGCAAGCTGCTGTTCCCGGCCATCAACGTCAATGACAGTGTCACCAAGTCGAAGTTCGACAACCTCTACGGGTGTCGTGAATCGCTGGTTGACGGCATCCGTCGCGGCACCGACGTCATGATGGCCGGCAAGGTGGCGATGGTCGCCGGGTTCGGCGATGTCGGCAAGGGGTCCGCCGCCTCGCTGCGTCAGGCCGGCTGCCGCGTCATGGTGTCCGAAGTCGATCCGATCTGTGCGCTGCAGGCGGCGATGGAAGGCTATGAAGTGACCACGATGGAAGACGCGGTGACCCGCGCCGATATCTTCGTCACCGCGACCGGCAACAAGGACGTCATCACGATCGACCATATGCGCGCGATGAAGGATCGCGCCATCGTCTGCAACATCGGCCACTTCGACAACGAGATCCAGGTGGCTGGGCTGAAGAACTTCAAGTGGCACAACATCAAGCCGCAGGTCGACGAGATCGAGTTCCCGACAGGCCGCCGCATGATCCTGCTGTCTGAAGGCCGGCTGGTGAACCTCGGCAATGCGATGGGGCATCCCTCGTTCGTGATGTCGGCGTCGTTCTCCAACCAGACGCTGGCGCAGATCGAACTCTACTGCAATCCCGGCAAGTACGAGAACAAGGTCTATACCTTGCCCAAGCACCTCGATGAAAAGGTCGCCGCGCTGCATCTCGAGAAGATCGGCGTCCGGCTCACCAAACTGCGCCCGGATCAGGCCGCCTACATCGGCGTCTCCGAAACCGGCCCGTTCAAGCCCGATCATTATCGCTATTGATCGCCTCGCCGGTCCCCGGCCCCTGCGACACCAGCGCGCGTCCCGAAACGGGGCGCGCGTTTTTTATTTGTTTACCACTTCCTGACGGAGTCAGGGGCCGACTACAGTGCAGGTGATTCGGGGCTCGAAGGGGAGCCGATTGTCATGCGGGCTTGGGGAGCTTGGCCAATGGCGGCAGCGCCGCAACCGTTACCACTGAGCCGCCGCGTTCGCGCGGACGCGCCCCTGCGTCGCCCCGCCCTCTGGCGCGGTCTGTCCGGGTTCGTCCTGTGGTGCGCGGTCGCAGGGCAGGCCCGCGCTCAGGACCCGGAATTGCGGCTCGACACGTCGAGCATCGCAGACCCGCTCGGCAAGGTTCATCTGGATGCCACGGGGCCGATCGGCCTGATCCTGATCGGGCTGGCGATTTTTGCAGTCACGATCGCGATCCTGCATGTGCGCGCACGCCGGCTGTGGAACGAGCAGTTCGAAGCCCAGCGGGCAACGATCGCCGATCTTCAGATGAAGGTCGAGCGGGCGACGCTGTTTGTCGGGGCCGAGCCGCAGTTCTTCGTCAGCTGGGATGGGCCAGGCGGCGTGCCCGAGCTGGAGGGCGATGCCTCGATCCTCGGCGAGGGCATGACCCCGGGGCGCGTGCTCGATTTTTCAGCCTGGCTCGGCACCGATCAGGCCCAGGCGCTGTCTCGTGCTGTCGAGCAGTTGCGCGGATCCGGCAAGGGATTCAAGCTCCAGGTCACGGCCCGGGCCGGTGCGCTGGTCGAAGTTGATGGCCAGCCGGTCTCGGGCCGGGTGGTCATGCGGTTGCGCGCGGTGACCGGCGAGCGGCTTTCGGTGGTGCGGGCGACCGAAAAGGCCATGCGCCTCGAGGACCTGCTGGCCGGACTGAAAACCATGCTCGATGCGATTCCCCAGCCGATCTGGCTGCGCGGGCGCGACGGGCAGCTGCGCTGGACCAACGCGGCGTATATCCAGGCGGTCGAAGGCAAGGATGCCGATGACGTCCTGCGTCGGCGGGTTGATCTGCTTGAGCGCCAGACGATTGAGGCAATCGGCGCGGCGCGCGCCGAGCAGCGGGCGTATCATGACACCGTGCAGGTCGTTGTCGCCGGCGACCGCCGCATGATGGATGTCTACGATATCGCAACCCACGAAGGCGTCAGCGGCGGCATTGCGCTGGATGTCACCGATCTCGAGCGGACCCGCCGCGATTTCGAGGAGCAGAGCGCGGCGCATGTCCGCACGCTGGACCAGTTGACCACGGCGGTGGCGCTGTTTGACCGCAACCAGCGCCTGACCTTCACCAATCGCGCCTTCAACGCGCTGTGGCAGATCGAACAGGGCATTCTCGCCAGCCGCCCGACGGACATGCAGTTGTTCGACCGTCTGCGCGCGGATGGCAAATTGCCTGAACAGAGCGATTTCCGCGCCTGGAAACAGGGCTTGCAGCAGTCGATCAACGCCAACGAGACGCTCGAGGACGTCTGGCTCCTGCCGAGCGGGCGGTCGCTGCGGGTGGTCACCAGCCCTTCCGCGGTGGGCGGCGTGACCTATCTGTTCGATGACATCACCGAGCAGATGCATCTTGCGCAGGACTATCATCGCCTTGCCTCGATGCAGGGCGAAACGCTCGATGCGCTGGCCGAAGGCGTTGCGGTGTTCGGCTCCAATGGCCGCCTGCAACTCCACAACCCGGCATTTGCCGGTCTGTGGGGCATGCCGGACACCGCGCTTGCTGACGGTCCGCATGTCGACGAGGTCGCGCGCGGGTGTTCCGTCGAGGTGCAGCCGGTCTGGCAGCAGATCAGGACCGAGGTTTGCGGTCTGCCCGAAGAGCGCGTCATGCGCGCGTTTGAAACCACCACCAGCGCCGGCAAGGTGCTGCAGCTGATGCTCTCGCCGTTGCCGGAGGGCGCTTCGCTCCTGACCGTGCGCGACATCACCTCGACCGTGCGGATCGCCAGTGTTCTGTCCGAGCGCAACAAGGCGCTCGAATCCGCCGCCCAGTTCAAGAACGAATTCATCCACAACGTCTCGTTTGAACTCAGGATGCCGCTGACCTCGGTTGTTGGCATTGCCCAGTTGCTGGCGACCGGCACCGTCGGCCCGCTCAACGAGCGCCAGCGCGGCTATGCCAATGACCTGATGCGGGCGAGTGATTCCATTCTGGCGCTGATCAACGACATCCTCGATCTCGCCAGCATCGATTCCAACCGCCTTGATCTCAAGATCGGCCGCGTCGATCTGTTCCGGTCGATCGAGGAGGCGTCGGCCGGGCTGAAGGACCGGCTCGGCGGCGCCGGCGTCAACCTTCGGCTGGTGATCGCCCAGAACACCGGCGCCCTGCTGGGTGACGAGCGCCGCGTCCGTCATATTCTGTTCAATTTGCTGGCCAATGCTGTCGCCAGTTCCGATCCGGGCGATACCGTGATCCTTCAGGCCGAGCGGAACGGGGACAGGATTGTCATGCGCATCCTCGATCGCGGCAGGCTTTCGGGCGGCACGACCCTTGGCGGCGTGGACGAGGCGGGACGGCGCACGGAACGCGGCCAGAGCATGCGGCTGTCCATTGTCCGGTCGCTGGTCGAGTTGCATCATGGCCACCTGACGGTCGAGTCAAGACCCGACGGCAAGCGTCAGGTCCTGTGCTCGTTGCCTGCCGCCCCTGCGGACGAGTCCAAGGCGACAGGCTAGACATGACCGGCGACAGGCAGCAGCCTTTCGGTGACAGACCCGACGATACCGCTATGTCTTCGGCGTCGTGGATGCTTGATCTGGCCAGCGAACAGGACACCGGCTGGCTGGCCCGCGAGGTAGCAAGCCTGCTGCGGCCGGGCGATCTGGTTGCCCTCGCCGGCGGGCTTGGTGCCGGCAAGACCACATTTGCCCGCGCGCTGATCCGCACGCTCTGCGACGATGTGGCCATGGAGGTGCCGAGCCCGACCTTCACGCTGGTCCAGAATTACGACGGTGTGCTGGCGCCGGTCGTTCATGCCGATCTGTACCGGGTGACCGATCCGGGCGAACTCGACACGCTCGGCTGGGGCGAGATCGATCCGGAGGCCATCCTTATCGTCGAATGGGCTGAACGGACCGGTGGGCCGCTGGCGCCCGACCGGCTTGATGTCGCCTTCGAACTTGTCAGCGGTCGCGATGGGGCGCGGCGCTGTGTTGTGACCGGCCACGGCAGCATGGCTGCGCGCGTCGCAATGGCCCGCGCGATTGCCGGGCTGCTGCGTCGTGCCGGCTGGCAGGACGCGATTCGAAACCACCTTCAGGGCGATGCATCGAGCCGTGCCTATGAGCGTCTCGCAAAGCCCGGCGGTGAGACGGCGATCCTGATGATCGCGCCGCGTCGTCCCGATGGCCCGCCGGTGCGCGGCGGCAAGCCCTACAGCCGCATCGCCAAACTGGCCGAAGACATCCGGCCGTTTGTCGCCATGGCCAGGGGGCTGGCGGATCAAGGGCTCAGCGCGCCGGCTCTGCTGGCCAGCGATCTTGAGACCGGATTGCTGTTGCTCGAGGATTTCGGCTCCGCCTATGTCGCGGTCGACGGCGTGCCGATCGAGGACCGATACAGCGCCGCCATTGATGTGCTGGTTGCGCTGCACAGTGCCGATCTGCCGACGGTCCTGCCCGTCGCCGACGGGATCGAGCATGCCATCCCGCCCTATGACATGGAAGCGATGCTGATGGAGGTCGAGCTTGTGCTCGACTGGTATCTGCCCCATTGCGGCCAGCATGCACTGTCGATGAGCGCTCGGCTTGGCTTTGCCGATGTCTGGTCCGCGACGCTCGGGCCGCTGATCGCCGGACGCCAGACATGGACGTTGCGCGATTTTCATTCACCCAACCTGCATTGGCTGGAAAATCGCGAGGGCGCGCGCCGGATCGGACTGATCGATTTCCAGGATTGTGTGCTCGGGCCGGCAGCCTACGATGTGGCGTCGCTGTGTCAGGATGCCCGGCTCGATGTGCCCGAGACAATGGAACTGCGGTTGCTGGGCCACTATGTCCGCAGTCGCCGCGCGATCGATCCTCGGTTCGACGCTGCTGCCTTTGTGCGCGATTACGCGATCATGGGTGCCCAGCGCGCCACCAAGATCCTCGGCATCTTTGCCCGGCTGAACCAGCGCGACGGCAAGCCCCAGTACCTCCGGCATTTGCCGCGCATCGAGCGCAATCTCGTTCGCTGCCTCGCCCATCCGGGTGCAGCAGCGCTGCAGGCCTGGTTCCGGACCCATATCCCGACGCTGTTCGACGAGGGCGGCGGCAGTGCCGGCCGGTGAGGAGCGGGTCATGATATGCAGCACAGGCAGGAGCCGGTCACGATGATGATGGCCATGTCCGAGACCAAAGCCATGGTGCTGGCTGCCGGGCTTGGTACCCGCATGCGGCCGTTGACCAATGATCGGCCCAAGCCGCTGGTTCCGGTCGCCGGCAAGGCCCTCATCGACTACAATCTCGACCGGATCGAGCAGGCAGGCATCGGCCAGGCCGTTGTCAACGTGCACTATTTTGCCGACATGCTGGAGCAGCATCTGGCCGGTCGCAGCACGCCCCGCGTCGTGATTTCCGATGAGCGGGAGCGGATCCTCAATTCGGGCGGAGGGGTGCAGAAGGCCCTGCCGCTGCTCGGGTCAGGCCCGTTTTTCAGTCTCAACGCCGACACGATCTGGATGGACGGTCCGGTATCGAACCTGAAGCGGATGGCCGATGCCTTCGATCCGGACCGGATGGACGTTCTGCTGATGGTTGCGCCGACGACGACGACCATCGGCTGGGGCAATCGCGGTGATTTCGCCATGGATCAGCATGGCCGGTTGCGCTGGCCGCGCGCTGGCGAGATCGCGCCCTTCGCCTACTGTGGCGTGGCGTTGATGGAGCCGGCACTGTTTGCCGATCGTCCGCCGGTGTTTTCGCTGGTCGATGTGTTCCGCACGGCGGCCGGTGCCGACCGGCTGTACGGCATCAGGCTCGATGGCATTTTCATGCATGTCGGCACGCCCGAAGCGGTGCGCGAGGCCGAGGACGCGATTGCCCGGAGCCAGTTGTGAGCGCAGGGAACGCCGGCGACACAGTGCCCCGTGTCTTCAGCGTTCCCGTCGGACGTCCGTTTATCGCTTGTTTTATCGAGAGCTTTTTGTCCGGACGGTTGTTCGACCGCTGCCCGTTGAGCGCCGATGAACTGGCTGACGCCTGCATTTTCGTGCCGACGCGGCGGGCGGGCGACGCGCTGCTGGCAGGCCTTGCGACCGCGACCGGCGGCCGGGCCCGGTTCCTGCCACGGACGATCGCGCTGGGTGACGACGAGGCGTTTGCCGATGTGCTCGGCGCTGACCTGCTGCCTGCCGCTCGTGATGCCGAGCGGCCTGCCATTGGCGAGTTCGATCGCCGCATGTTTCTGTTTTCACTCGTGGAAACGTGGCGCACGGCGACAGCCTCGCAGCGCCCGGACGCCGGCGGTGGCGAGCCGTTCCACGTCGGCGAAAGCTGTGCCGATGCCTTCGCGCTGGCCGGCGACCTTGCCCGGCTGATCGATGAGACGATCATCGAGGACGTGCCGCTCGCCCGTCTGGCCGAGGCCATGCCGGACAGTTACGATCCTGCACGGCATGATACCTACTGGACGATCACGCAGCAGTTCCTGCAGATCGCCACCCGGCATTGGCCCGAAGTGCTCGACGAGATCGGGATGTGCGACGCTGCCGACCGGTTGAAGCAGCATGTTCGGGCGCTGGCAACGCATGTTTCGATTGCCGGTTCAAAAGGACCGGTCGTCGTCGCCGGGTCGACCGGTTCGGTCACCGCAACGGCTGAACTGATGGCCGCCATCGCCCGGCTGCCGATGGGGGCGGTGGTGCTGCCCGGGCTCGATACCACGCTCGATGACGCGGCATGGTCGCTGATCGGCGCCGAGCGCGCCAGCCTGACCACCCGCTATGCCCATGCCCAGACCCAGCTCAAGCGGACCCTTGGCCAGATCGGCATCGCCCGCGAGGCGGTGCGCCGCCTCGCCGCTCCGACCGGCCGCGAGCGCCTCGTCTCCGAGATCATGCGGCCTGCCGAAGCCACCGCCGACTGGCGTGCGACCCGCCCGCTGTTTGCGGCCGATCCCGCGACCGCCGACACCTGGGCTGGCATCGGGCTGATTGAGGCCTCCGACGAGATCGAGGAGGCACTGGCCATTGCGCTGGCCATGCGCGAGACGCTGGAGACGCCCGGCAAGACAGCGGCGCTGGTGACCGCCGATCCGGTGCTCGGCCGGCGCGTCGCGGTCGAACTCGGGCGATGGTCCATTGCGATCGAGGATTCCGCCGGCCGACCGCTGGCGATGAGCCCGCCGGCCGTGCTGGCGCGTCTCGCCCTCGCAGCGGCTGACCCGCAGGCCCGCGCGGTCGATCTCGCCGCGCTGCTGCGCCATCCCCTGTGCCGGCTGGGAGTGGCCGAGCCGAGCCGCAGCGATCTGGTCACCGCCATCGAGATCGCCGGATTGCGCGGGCCGCAACAGCGGGGTGTTGCCGATCTGGTCCGGCGGCTTGACGACAAGGCGGCGGCACCGCTGGCCGACCGGCGGCGTGATCCCGCGCCGCTCGCCCGGCTGGATGGCGAGCGCCTCGCCGCTGCCGCCGGCCATGCCCGCCGTCTTGCCACGGCGCTTGCCGGCTTGCGGGCCGATGACGGCACTGCGCTTCCGTTGCGGACGCTGGCGCTGGCCCACCGCGCCGCGCTTGACGCCCTGCTCGAAGGCGCCGAGGACGGGGCCGGGTCTGGCGGCTGGCCCGATGATCCGGCGGGCCGCATGCTGGCCAGCCTGTTCGACCGCATCGCCTTGGCGGCCCAGCCGGGTCCGCTGATCACCCTTGCCGACTACAGCGCAATCTTCGAGACCCTGACGCAGGAAGCGCTGGTCCGGCCCGAGGGTGGCGGCCACCCGCGCCTGTCGATCCGCGGGTTGCTGGAAGCCCGCCTGCTCGACACCGACAGGGTCATCCTTGGTGGCCTCAACGATGGGGTCTGGCCGCCCGAGACTGCGGCCGATCCGTTCCTGAACCGCGCGATGCGGATGGCGCTTGGCCTCCAGCCGCCCGAACGCCGCACCGGCCAGACAGCGCATGACTTTGCGATGCTGCTCGGGGCCGGCGAGGTGCTGCTGACCCGCGCCCGCAAGGTGGAAGGCCAGCCGATGGTCGCGTCACGCTTTCTGCGCCGGCTGCTTGCCTTTACCGGCAAGGACGGCGAAGAGGCGATGCGCAGCCGCGGCCAGCCGTATTGCGATTGGGCGCTCGCCATCGACCGACCGGACCGGACCGTTGCCTGCGCCTGCCCCTCGCCGCGCATCATTCCGGCACTGATGCCGTCGCGGTTGTCGCTGACCGAGATCGAGACGCTGTACCGCGATCCCTACATCCTGTTCGCCCGCCACGTTCTGGGCCTTGACGTGCTGCCGCCGCTTGATGCGGAAATCGATGGCCGTGACCGCGGCACCGCCGTCCATCAGGCACTGGCTGATTACGTCCGGCTAACCAGTGACGCAGAGCCGGAAGACGGTGCCCGTCTGCTGCGGGCTCTGGCGCGTCAGGCATTCGCCGCGATCGAGCGCAGCGCGCCGGAAACCGCAGCGTTCTGGTGGTGTCGTTTCGACGCCGTCGTGCCCTGGCTGGTGACCCAGGATCGGAAGGAACGGGTGGCCGGGGAGCGCCTGTTCATCGAGGAATCGGGCAGGCTTGGGCTCGATCTGGCGGGCGGACACCGGTTGGTGCTGTCAACGCGCAGCGACCGGATCGCGCTCAGGCCCGATGGATCGCTTGCCATCATCGATTACAAGACCGGGTCTGCCCCGTCCAGGAAGACGGTGGCCTCCGGGCTGGCGCCGCAACTGCCGCTGA
Source organism: uncultured Alphaproteobacteria bacterium (assembly GCA_937903315.1). Taxonomy (GTDB): domain Bacteria; phylum Pseudomonadota; class Alphaproteobacteria; order Rhizobiales; family Beijerinckiaceae; genus JAIUNP01. The sequence goes on along the minus strand of CALCZO010000241.1, from coordinate 16,454 downwards.
CGGCGGCGCTGGCTGCGGCCGGCGCCTTCCCCGCGCTGGGCCGGCATTCGCTGGATGGTCTGAAACTGGCCTATCTTCAGGTGATCGACAAAGAGGGGCGCGGCAAGGTGGTGCGCATCACCCCCGAAAAGGACGCGACATGGACCGCCGCGGGGCTGGCGCGCGAGCAGATGGCGCAACTCGTCGGGCATCTCAATCAGTATCTGACCGGCCAGCGCGGCTTTACCGCGCGGCGCATCCCGGAAAAGACGGGCTATGTCAGCGATTATGACGGCCTGTCGCGCCATCGCGAATGGGCCTTTGGCGGCGACGACGACGCGGAGGACGAGGAATGACGCCGCCGCTGTCGCCTCCTGCCGACGAATGGGCGATGCGCGCGCTTGCGGTCGATCCGGCGATGTCGGTGTTTCTGAGCGCCAACGCCGGCTCGGGCAAGACGACGATCCTGACCAACAGGGTCATCCGCCTGCTGCTGGATGGGGTCGAGCCGGACCGCATCCTGTGCGTCACCTACACCAAGGCCGCCGCCGCCGAGATGCAGAACCGCATTTTCGATACGCTGTCCGGCTGGGTCCGGCTTGACGATGCATCGCTCGGCGCGGCGATCCATGCGCTGACCGGCACCGCGCCGCCGGCGCCGCAGGTCCGCCACGCACGCCAGTTGTTTGCCCGTGCGGTGGAAACCCCCGGCGGGCTGAAGATCCAGACCATCCACGCCTTTTCCGAACGGTTGCTGCATCTGTTTCCGTTCGAGGCCAATGTCCCGTTCCGGTTTCAGGTGCTCGATGATGTCGGCAAACGCGAGCTGCTTGATGCCGCGCGCCGGCAGGTCGTGCAGGCGGCGCTGGCGTCGCCTCAGTCGTCGCTGGGGCAGGCCTTTGCCCATGTTGCCGCAATGGCGGCGGAAAAGACGCTGACCGACCTGATCGAGAACACGGTGCCGATGCTGCGCGAGATCGCGGTTCCGGACGATCCTGCCGCAATCCGGCGGCAGACCGCCGCTGCACTCGGTCTTCCCGATGGTGCCGATGCGGCATGGCTGGAGCGCCGCGTCGCCGCCCGGTTCGACCGGGCGCTCTGGGCCGGACGGGCCGAGCGTGTCGCGGCCGAGGCGACGATGAAGAGTGATCTCAAATGGGTCGAGGCCATACGCGAGGCGGTCCGTCTGCCTGCCCGCGAGGCGCTGGCGAAACTGACCCCGCTTTACTGGAAGGTGGATGGGACGGCATCGAAACAGCCGCTCAACTCCGCGATGGTGAAGGCGTTTCCGGAGGTTGCGGAAGCCAATGTGGCGCTCGCCCCCGCACTGGCCGATCTGAACGACGATGCACGAGCGCTTGAGACGCTTGAGGCCTCGTCTGCGCTGGTCGAACTGGCCGATGCCGTGGTCGCCCGGTTCCACGCCGCCAAGACGGCCCGGTCGCTCGTTGATTTCGACGACATGATCGCACTGACCCGCCGGCTCGTCGACGGTCCGGGCGCATCGTGGGTGTTGCGCAAGCTCGATGGCGGCATCGATCACGTGCTGATCGATGAAGCGCAGGACACCACCCCCGACATGTGGGAGATCATGCGCCAGTTGACCGACGAGTTCTTCGCCGGCGCCGGTGAACGCCAGCAGCGGCGCACCGTCTTTGCGGTCGGCGACGAAAAGCAGTCGATCTATTCGTTTCAGGGCGCGCGCCCGGCCGAGTTCGACGCCAGCCGCCGCTACTATCAGCAGCGCGCGGCCGGGGCGGGCGAACCGTTTGCCGCCGGGCGGCTCAACCTGTCGTTCCGCACGGTTGCCGACGTGCTGGACGCGGTGGATGCGACGTTCTCCGTCCCCGAGCGGTATCGCGGCCTGAGCGCCAGCCCCGAGCCGACGGTGCATGTCAGCACGCGCCGCGCGGCACCGGGCTTTGTCGAACTCTGGCCGGTGATGGTCGAGCCCAAGAGGGACCCGCGCGGACCGTGGGAGGAGGTGGACAGCCCCGGCCGCAATTCCGCCCAGGCAACGCTGGCGCTGCGGCTGGCCCGCCATATTGCCCATCTGATTGCCAACGACCGGTTCGACGATGATGGCGCTCCGGTGCGTCCGGGCGACATCATGATCCTCGTCCAGCGCCGCAACAGCTACTTCAAGTCGATCATCCGGGCGTTGAAGGAAGCGGGAGTCCCGGTTGCCGGAGCCGATCGGATGAGCCTCGTCGAGGAGCAGGCGGTGCTCGACCTGATCGCCGCCGCCCGCACCGCGCTGATGCCCGAGGACGACCTGACGCTGGCCACGGCGCTGAAATCGCCGCTGATCGGGCTGACCGACGAGGACCTGATCCGATTTGCCCCCGGCCGCAGCGGCGCGCTCTATCAGGCGCTTGCCGCGCAGGACGATGAACGGTTTCGCAGTGCGGCGGCGACGGTCGATCGCTGGCGGATGCTGGCCCGGACGCTGACGCCGTTCGCCTTTTTCTCGACGCTGCTGAGCACCGATGGCGGGCGGCTGAAGCTGATGGCCCGGCTCGGCCCGGATGCGGCGGACGGGCTGGCCATGTTCCTGGCATCTGTCCGCAGCCGCGAGGGGCGTGCCGCGCCCTCGCTTCAGGCCGAGGTCGTTGCGTTCGAGAGCCTGTCGGGATCGATCAAGCGCGATCAGGAGGAGGCCGGCCAGACCGTCCGCGTGATGACCGTGCATGGCGCCAAGGGGCTGGAAGCGCGCATCGTCTATCTTGCCGATGCGACCCACATGCCCGGCACAAAGCAGCGGCCTTCGCTGTACCTTGCCCCCGTGCCGGGCGGCAGCGCCGGGAAGGCACTGCTGTGGGCGCGGGGCAGGCAGACAATGCCGCAGTCGTTCATCGACCTGCGCGAGGCCCATTCCGCCGAGACGCTGGAGGAGTACCGCCGTCTTGCCTACGTCGCCATGACGCGCGCCCGTGACCGGCTCTATGTCGCCGGCTGGGTCAGGGGCGACAGTTCCGGTGCCGCCAAACCGCCGCCCGAAACCTGCTGGTATGGCATGATCGAGGCCGGACTGGATGGCAGGACCGTGATGGTTCCCGATACGACGGGCGAGGGCGAGGTCGCGCGCTTCCGGTCGGTGCCGCTGACCGAGGCGCCGGTCAGGCCGCTGGCACCCGCCACCCCTGCGCAGACGCCGATGCCGGCGTGGATCGCGCATCCGGCGCCGGCCGAACCCGTTGCCACCCCGCCACTGAGGCCATCCCATGCCGGTCATGGCGACGACGTACCGCTCTCGCCCGAACGCGAACGGGCCCGCGAGCGCGGCGATCTGGTTCATGCCCTGATGGAACGGCTGCCGCCGATGGCGGCGGTCAAGCGGCCCGCCGCCGCCCGGTCCTTGCTGGCCAGCCTTGCGCCGGGACTTGCCGCCGACCAGAGCGACCGTCTGGCCGACGCGGCAATCGCCGTGATCGAAGGGCCGGAAACGGCGCGGCTTTTCGGGCCGGACAGCCGGGCAGAGGTGGCGGTTGCCGGCACGGTGCCGTTGCCCGGCGGGCTGGAGGTCGAGGTCGCAGGCCGGATTGACCGGCTGAGCACAACAGCGGCCGGCGTGGCGATGGCGGATATCAAGACCGGCATGCGCCCGGCGACAGGGCCTCGCCCGGCCGATGTCCTGCAACTGGCGCTCTATCGCGCCCTGATCATGCAGATCTATCCCGGCCGGCACGTCGAGACGCTGATCGTGTGGACCCGCACGGCCAGCGCCGAACGGCTCGATGATGCCGATCTTGAAGCCGCGCTTGCCCGACTTGCCGCACGCATGGCCCTTGACCCGACCGCATCGCATCCCTAGCTATTGAACACAGATCAACACGACCGTTCTACTGCCAAGGATCCTGCCATGAGCCATCCGCTCAAAGTGACCGACGCCAGCTTCGAAGCTGATGTGCTCAATTCCGCCGAGCCCGTGGTGGTCGATTTCTGGGCCGAATGGTGTGGTCCCTGCCGTATGATCGCCCCGTCGCTCGACCAGATCGCGGTCGAGATGGCCGGCAAGGTCAAGGTTGCCAAGATCAACATCGACGAGAACCCGAACATCGCCGCCAAGCTCGGCATCCGGTCGATTCCGACACTGATGGTGTTCAAGGGTGGCAAGCACGCCGCCACCAAGGTTGGCGCCGCCGCCAAGGGCGACCTGCAGAAGTGGATCACCGCCTCGATCTGAGGGGGGCTACCCCGGATTGCCCGACGCCCGGCCTTGCGCCGGGCGTTTTCGTTGGTGGCCGGTGCCGCTATTTCGGCAGGCTGCCGTCGGCCTTCAGCACCTCGCCGGCGAGATAGAGCGAGCCGGCAATCAGGATGCGTGGTGGCTTGACCCAGTCGCGCGCCGCAAGGAACCGCAGCGTCTCGGCGACCGACCCGGCGGTTGCCGCATTGAGGCCGAGCCCGCGGGCGAGTGCCGCCAGGTCCGTCGCAGGCCGGGCGAGCCGGTTGTCGGGGATATCCACGGCATAGAATTCCTGCGCCAGCCCGCGGAACGGTTCGAGAATGGCAGTGGCGTCCTTGCGCGCCATCAGCCCGAGGATGAGCACCAGCGGGCGCGGCGCGCGCTCTTCCATCTCGCCCACGGTGGCGGCCAGAACCCGGGCACCGTCTGCATTGTGCCCCCCGTCGAGCCACAGTTCGGACCCGGCGGGCGCCAGACCGGTCAGCGCCCCGGTCAGTCGCTGCATCCGCGCCGGCCAGTCGACGGTCTGCAGCCCCTTTTCGAGGGCCGCGACGGAAAAGCCGGGACCGAAGACGGAGCGCAAGGTGGCAATCGCCGTGCCGGCATTGATGTGCTGGTGTCGTCCCGGCAGGCGCGGGCAGCCCAGATCGATCAGACCGTCGCCATCCTGGAACACCAGCCGCCCGTGCTCCTCGTGCACGGTGAAATCCTGTCCGCCGACGATGGCGCGTGCGCCCGCCGTATGGGCCAGCGTTTCGAGCAGGCGCGAGGGGCGGTCCTCCTGTGGCGCGATGATCGCCGGCGCACCGCGCTTGAAGATGCCGGCCTTCGTGGTGGCGATGGCCTCGACCGTCTCGCCCAGATGCTCCCTGTGATCCATCGAGACCGGGGTGATGACAGTGGCAGCGGGATGGCGGAAGACGTTGGTGGCGTCAAAGGCGCCGCCGAGCCCGACCTCGACCAGCGTCACATCGGCGGGGTGGGTCGCAAACAGGTGAAATGCGGCGGCGGCCGTAATCTCGAAAAAGGTGATCGGCGCGCCGTCATTGACCGCTTCGACGTGCTCGAAGGCGGCAACAAGCTGCGCCTCGCTCGCCAGCCGTCCGCCGCCCGGAGCGCCGATGCGGATGCGCTCGTTGAACGCGACGAGGTGGGGCGAGGTGAAGGCATGGACGATCTTGCCCTCCGCCTCCAGCATCGCGCGCAGGAAGGCGATGGTCGAGCCCTTGCCGTTCGTGCCGCCGACATGAATGACGGTGGGCATCTGCCGTTCGGGATGGCCAAGGGCGGCGAGCAGGCGCTCGATCCGGCCGAGCGAGAGGTCGATCAGCACCGGATGCAGCGCCTGGAATCGCTGGAGATAGCTTTCCGAGAGTTTCACGGCACCCGATCCGCTGTCCCGCGCCGCGCCCGTCAGGCGGCAGCCGGCGCCTTGGTGAAGATGCGGCACAGCCGGCCGACGGTGGCTTTCATGTCCTTGCGATGGACGACCAGATCGACCATGCCGTGATCCTTGAGGTATTCGGCCCGCTGGAAGCCTTCGGGCAGCTTCTCGCGCACGGTCTGCTCGATGACGCGCGGCCCGGCAAAGCCGATCAGTGCGCCCGGTTCGGCCAGATGGACATCGCCCAGCATCGCATAGGACGCGGTGACGCCGCCGGTGGTCGGATGGGTCAGCACCACGATATAGGGCAGGTGCGCCGCCCTCAGCCGCCGCACCGCGACCGTCGTGCGCGGCATCTGCATCAGCGACAGGATGCCTTCCTGCATCCGCGCGCCGCCCGAGGCGGTGAACAGCACGAACGGCGTATGACGCTTGACGGCGGTCTCCAGCCCGGTAATCACCGCTTCGCCCGCCGCCATGCCGAGCGAGCCGGCAATGAAGTCCATGTCATGCGCGCCGATGGTCACCGGCAGGCCGTCGACCAGTCCATGACCGATCTTGACCGCATCGTTCAGGCCCGTCGTGGCCCGCGCTTCCTTCAGCTTGTCGACATACCGATCCTTGCCGCGGAACTTCAGCGGATCGGACGGCACCTCGCGCACCGGCACTTCTTCGTAGACGCCGCCGTCGAACATCGCCGCCAGCCGGGCTTTCGATCCCATCTTGAGATGATGTTCCGAACCGGGAATGACGAAAAGATTGGCCTCGACATCCTTATGGAACACCATCTGCCCGGTGTCCGGACATTTGACCCACAGGTTTTCCGGTGTCTCGCGCCGGAACAGGCTGTTGATCTTGGGCAGGTTGTTGGTGATCCAGTTCATCGAAAGTTCCTCGGGTCCCGGCGTCAGGCCGCACCCCTAGCCTAAATCGGCATCAAGTTCAAAGGCTGCGGCGTGTTGTCCGCATGGCCCCGGCCAGCGCCGAGACAAGCCCGATGACCGCCGGAACGGTTTTGTCCGTCGCCTTGCCGTCCGCCAGCGAGCCGCGCACCAGATCAACCAGCGCCGAGCCGACAACGACACCGTCCGCCCCTCGGGCGATGGCGGCGGCGTGTTCGGGCGTCTTGACCCCGAATCCGACGGCGACGGGCAGGTCCGTGTGACGCTTGATCCGCGCCACGGCGGTGCCGACCTTGTCGAAATCGGGCGTTGCCGCGCCGGTGATGCCGGTGATCGAGACGTAATAGACAAAGCCCGAGGTGTTGGTGAGCACCGCCGGCAGGCGCTTGTCATCGGTCGTCGGCGTGGCAAGGCGGATGAAGGCGATGCCGGCCTTCAGCGCCGGCAGGCACAGTTCATCATCCATCTCCGGCGGCAGGTCGACAACGATCAGCCCATCGACGCCGGCCGCCTTCGCCTCGGTCACGAACCGTTCGACGCCATAGACATAGACCGGGTTGTAATAGCCCATCAGCACGATCGGGGTGGTGTCATCGGCCTTGCGGAAGCCGCGCACCATCTCCAGCGTCCGGGCCAGCGTCTGCCCCGCTGCAAGCGCCCGCTGGCCGGCGAGCTGGATCGCCGGGCCGTCGGCCATCGGGTCCGAGAACGGCATTCCGAGTTCGATCACGTCCGCGCCGGCGGCCGGCAGGGCGTGCAGCAGGGCGGAGGCGGTGGCAAAATCGGGATCGCCCGCCATGGTGAAGGTGACGAGCGCGGCGCGGTTGTCCGCCTTGCAGGCGGCAAAGCGGGCGGTGAGGCGATCGGTCATCACATGCCCCCCAGATGCTCGGCGACCGTGAAGATGTCCTTGTCGCCGCGGCCACAGAGATTCATCACCATCAGATGGTCCTTCGGCTTTTGCGGGGCGAGTTTCATCAGATAGGCCAGCGCGTGGCTCGGCTCCAGCGCCGGGATGATCCCTTCGAGCTTCGAGCAGAACTGGAACGCCTCCAGCGCCTCGGTATCGGTGGCCGAAACATAGGTGACGCGCTTGACGTCGTGCAGGAACGAATGCTCCGGCCCGATGCCCGGATAGTCGAGCCCGGCGGAAATCGAATGGGCATCGGTGATCTGGCCGTCGCCGTCCATCAAGAGGTAGGTGCGGTTGCCATGCAGAACGCCGGGGCGTCCGCCGGTCAGCGAGGCGGCATGCGCCCCCGAATTGAGGCCGTGGCCGGCGGCCTCGACGCCGTAGATCTCGATACCCGGGTCATCCAGGAACGGATGGAACAGGCCGATGGCATTCGATCCCCCGCCGATGGCGGCAACGAGCGAATCGGGCAGGCGGCCCTCCGCTTCAAGCATCTGGGCGCGGGTCTCGACGCCGATCACCGACTGGAAATCGCGCACCATGGCCGGATAGGGATGCGGACCGGCGACTGTGCCGATGCAGTAGAACGTCGTCTCGACGTTGGTGACCCAGTCGCGCAGCGCCTCGTTCATCGCGTCCTTCAGCGTGCGCGAGCCCGATTGCACCGGCACCACCTCGGCGCCCAGCATTTTCATGCGGAACACGTTCGGCTTCTGCCGCTCGACGTCGACCGCACCCATGTAGACGACGCATTGCAGGCCATAGCGGGCGCAGAGCGTGGCGGTAGCGACGCCATGCTGCCCGGCACCCGTCTCGGCGATGATCCGCTTCTTGCCCATGCGCAGCGCCAGCAGGATCTGGCCGAGCACGTTGTTCACCTTGTGCGCGCCGGTGTGGTTGAGTTCGTCGCGCTTGAAATAGACCTTCGCCCCGCCCAGCGCCGCAGTGATCCGTTCGGCATAGTACAGCGGGGAAGGCCGGCCGATATAGGTCTTGCCCATCTCGGTCATCTGGCGAGCAAAGGTCGGATCGGTCCGCGCGACGGCATAGGCCGCTTCGAGTTCGAGGATCACCGGCATCAGCGTCTCGGCGACGAACCGGCCGCCGAACAGGCCGAAGAAGCCGCGCTCGTCCGGTCCGCTGCGATAGGAATTGGGTTTGTCAGGCGCGTTCATGGCTGTGTCTCCGCCCGTCGCACCGCGGCGACGAAATCCCTGATCTTCGTTTCGTCCTTGACGCCCGGTGCCCGTTCGACGCCCGACGAGACATCAAGACCGCTGAGAGCGACCCCGAACGACCGTAGGGTGGTCACCGCATCCCCGACCGTCTCCGGCGTCAGCCCTCCTGACAGCATGAAGGCGAGGTCCGGGTCAAGCGCGGTCAGGATCGACCAGTCAAACGGCCGACCGTGCCCGCCGGGGTAGGCGGCGTCCTTCGGCGCTCGGGCGTCGATCAGGACGCGATCGGCAACCGCCCGATAGGGCGCGAGCGCGGCAAGATCGCCGGGCGCGGCCACGCCGACGGCCTTGAGGATGCGCCATCCGCTGCGCGCGCCAAGCGCCCGGCAGCGCTCCGGCGGTTCGCTGCCATGCAGTTGCAGCCAGTCGGGCCTGAAGGCGGCCAGAACGGCATCGATGGCGGCGTCATCGGCGTCGGCGAACAGGGCGACGGTTTGCGCCCGCCCTTCTGCCCGCACGGACAGGACCGCAGCCTCCGCAGGCTGGATGAAGCGCGGGCTTCTGGGATGGAACACAAAGCCGATCATGTCGGCCCCGGCATCGAGCGCGGCATCGACTGTGGCGAGCGTCGACAGCCCGCAGATCTTGACGGTGAGGGGCAAGACGGACCTAGCGCGGCGGCAGGGCGGCGAGGGTCGGGGCCATCATCCGCAGGCGTTCAGCCTCGGCCTTGGCCTGTTCGGCCTCGCGGCAGGCCAGGCGTGCGGCCTTCCTGTGCTTGCCCTGGCCGAGCCAGCAGGCAACGCCGCCGATCAGGATGCCTCCCATCATCGCAGCCAGCAGCGCCACGAACAGCGGCACGGTGACGACAAATGCGGTGCCGCCGGTCGGATCGAGCGCGATGGTCACCGGATCACGATTGGCCACCGCCAGCAGGACGACGACGACGGCGACGGGTGCCAGAATGAGCAGACGGAAAAAGGCGGCCATGAGTCCCCCGCTCCGATCAGGCGCGCTTGCTGCGCGCCGGTGTCTTGTTGAGCCTGACGCGCATGTCCTTGCCGCTCTTGAAATACGGCACGACCTTCTGCGCCACGGGCACCTTGGTGCCGGTCCGCGGGTTGCGCCCGACACGCGCCTCGCGCTGCTTGACCGAAAAGGCGCCGAAGCCGCGCAACTCCACCCGATCGCCGCGGCCCAGAGCCTCGACGATCTCATCAAGGATGGCGTTGACCAGGTTCTCGACATCGCGCTGATACAGATGCGGATTCTGTTCCGCGATCTTCAGCACGAGTTCGGACTTGATCATGTCAATCCTCCTGAATCAAACAATGCCTTGAAAAGGCGTCAATTTTCGCCCGCAGGCTGCCAGATGGAGACAAGCCCGTCAAGCGACTGCGCCTCAATGCCGCGCGAGGTGGCGCGCAACGCCTCGGCAATCCGGGGCAGGCCGGCCGCATCGCTGACCGCAGCGGCCAGCGAAAACAGGCCGAATTGCCCCGTGGTCGTCGTGCGCCGGTAGTCGAGCACATTGAGGTCCTTGGCAAGTCCTTTATCGCTTTCGAGCCAGGCGATCGCGTCCTTTTCGCGGCCGATGGCGTCGATCAGCCGCAGCGGCAGGCTCTGCCGCCCCGTGAACACGCGGCCGTCAGCAACCTTGCCGAGGTCTTCCTCGCTCATGCCGCGCCGATCCCTGACCAGCCCCTTGAACCACGCAAACGAATCCGCCACCGACGCTTCCAGCGCCGCCCGGGCTTCCGGCGGGGTCGGTTCCGTGCCGCTCGGCTGGGCTTTCAGCGGCGAGGAGCGCACCGCTTCGACCTTGACGCCGAGCGTCTGGAGCGAGCGTGAAAAATCGGGATACTGGATGATGACGCCGATCGACCCGACGATTGCGGTTTCCGGCGCAATGATCCGGTCGGTGCCAAGCGCCGCGATATAGGCGCCCGAGGCGGCGGACCCGGTCACCACCGCCACAGTGGGCTTGGCCTTGGCCAGATCGCGGAGTTCGTGGAACAGCGCCTCCGATCCGGTCGTGGTGCCGCCGGGCGAATTGATCGAGACGATGACGGCCTTGGCCGCGCTGGCCTTGCGGGCGCGGCGGATCGTATCCAGCGTCGCCTTGTCGCCGGTGATCAGCCCCTCGATGGTGACGCGCGCGATATGGCTGTTCTGGGCGGCGATCAGGTCCTTGCCGCCGGCCATCAGCCCAAGCGCAACGATGGCAGCGCCCGCCGCGACAAAGGCGAGGATGCGCCACAAGCTGAGCTTGCGCCTGAGCCGGCGCCGGTCGGTGACGAAATCGGCCTGAAAACTCACGGTGGTCCACTCCCTTTCACTGCGCCTGAGTGCCACGCAGCCCCGCACGGGGCAAGCGCCATTGCGCGGTGCCTTACCCTTCGGCCGTGATGCCTGCGGGCTGGCCGACGACGGCAACGAGCATCTGCCCGTCGCCGATCAGCCGACCGGCGGCGCGCCGGGCGTCATCCAGCGTGACGGCGGCCATGCGCTGGTTGCGGGTGGCGATGTAGTCGATGCCCAGATCCTCGACCTGGATCTCGACCAGATGCGAGGCGATCTTGCGCGAGGTGTCGAACCGCAGCGCATAGGACCCGATCAGGTATTTGAGCGCCTTGTCGAGTTCGTCCTGCGTCGGGCCATATTCGGCCATGCGGCGCAGCTCGGTCTCGATGATGGCGAGCGATTCGGCGATGCGTTCATTGCTGGTCGCAGTGCCGGCCAGCAGGCTGGCGGCATGCCGGGCGGTCGACATCTGCGACCACACCGAATAGGCCAGCCCGCGCTTTTCCCGCACCTCGGTCCACAGCCGCGAAGTGAACGAACCGCCCCCCAGGATGTGGTTGACGACATAGGCGGCCATGAAATCGGGGTCCTTGCGGCCAAGGCCGGGCCGGCCCATCGCGAGGGTCGACTGCGGCACCTTGAGCGGCACGACGGCGCGGGCGCCAAGCGCGCCGGGCACCACATCGGCGATGGCGGCATGGTCAACGTCGGCCGGCAGGGCACCGAAGACCCGGTCGAGATGGACAGCAAGCTGTTCGCCGCTGACAGCGCCGACCACCGAGATTCTCAGCGTGCTCTTGCCAAGCCGCGCGCTGCGGCAGGTGACCAGATCATCGCGGGTCAGCCCGGCCACGGTCTTCACAGAGCCCTTTTCGGGCCGGCCATAGGGATGGTCGCCGAACGAGCGCGACTGGTAGGCTTTCCAGACCATGGAATCAGGATCGGTCTCCGCCCGCTTCAGGCTGGCGGTGATCTGCGCCCGGACACGCGCGATCGCGTCGGTATCGAACCGCGGCTGGGTGATCGCCAGTCCGAGCATGTCGAATGCCGCATCCGCATGGCGCGCCAGCGTCCGCAGCGAGCCTTCGAACCGGTCGCGGTTGGAGGAGAACGCCAGTTCGATCGCCAGATCGTCAAGCCGCTCCTGAAACGCCTGTGCGGCATAGGGACCGGCACCCTCGTCGCTCAGCCCGGCCATCATTGTGCTCAGGCCGGCCTTGTCCGGCGCATCGAGCGCGCTGCCGCCGATGAAGGCGAAATCCATCGAGATGATCGGGACGGTGTAATCCTCGACCAGCCAGGCCTCGATTCCGGCCGGCGTGATGATCCGGTCGATGCGGGTCGACGGCGCGGCGGCAATGGCGATCTTCGGAACATTCATCGGTTCAGGCTGCCTGTTCAAGATGGCCGCGCACGGCCGTGCGGCGCACAAGATAGGTCTTGGCGACGCGCATGATATCGCTGTTGGTGATTGCCTCGATCCGCTCGGGCCAGTCACGAACATCGCTGATCGCCCCGCCGGTCGCCAGCGTAGCGCCGTAGATGCGGGCGAGATGAGCCTGGCTGTCCTGGGCGTAGATCAGGTCGGCGACAAGCCGTGTCCGCGCCCGGGCAAGATCGGCCTCATCAACACCCTGTTCGATCACCCGGTCGATCAGCGCATCCATCCGTGTGTCGAGATCGCTCAGACTCACGCCCTCGCGCGGCACGGCGTAGAGGCCGAAATAGCCCTGATCGACGGCGTCATTGCGATACCACGAGGAGACATTGACGGCCGCTTCCTGCTCGACCACCAGTTCCCGGTACATCAGACTGGAACTGGACCCTCCGAGCAACTGCGACAGGACCTCGAGCGCATGGGCATCGTTGCCGCTCGCCGTCGTGTGGGACGGGGCGAGGTACATGCGGTAGGCGGTCGGCTGTTCGACCTTGGCGTCGCGCAGCGTGATCATCCGCTCGGTATGGGCCGGCGGCTCCTGCGGGCGCTGGCGCACCGGGGCTTCGTTCCGGCGCGGCAGGCGGCCATAGGTTGCCTCGGCCAGCGGCCGCACGACCGCTTCGGTGACGTCGCCGGCCACCAGCAGGATCGCGTTTTCCGGTGTGTAGAAGCGGCGGTAGTAGGCCAGCGCATCCTCGCGACCGAGCGTCTCGATCTCGTGCTGCCAGCCGATGATTGGCGTGCCGTAGGGATGATGCGTATAGAGCGCCGACTGCAGGCTTTCGTACAGCTGCGATGCCGGATCGGCATCGACATGCATCTTGCGCTCTTCGAGAATGACGTCGCGCTCGGACAGGACCTCCGGCTCGTCGAGTACCAGTCCGGTCATCCGGTCGGCTTCCAGTTCCATCACGGTACCGAGATGCTCGGCCGCGACGCGCTGGAAATAGGCCGTGTAGTCGTGCCCGGTAAAGGCATTTTCCTGGCCACCGAGTTCGGAAACGATTTCCGAGAACGCGCCCTTGGGGTGCTTTTGGGTTCCCTTGAACATCAGATGTTCGAGAAAGTGGGCGATGCCCGACTTGCCGTGCGGATCATCGGCCGCGCCGTTGCGATAGTAGACCATATGGGTCACCACCGGGGCGCGGCGATCGGGAATGACGACCACATCGAGGCCGTTTTCAAGCCGGAAATGGGAAAGCGATTGGGACGGGTCCTTGCTCACGGCAGGAAGTTCCTGTGACTGGAAGTGCAACGATCAGTCACAGGATATGAGCACGGACGCCCAACTTTGCAACAGCGGTGCGGCCTCAGTTGCGCTGGAAGATGTTCATCTGCACGTTGTCGTTCTGGATCGGGAACGGCTCCTGCGTCACCTTGACTGGCGCGCCCTTGGCGGACTGCCGGTAGCCCTTCGGCGGTTCGGTCAGGTATTGACGTCTCGGCTCGACGCCGCTCGGCAGGGCCGTTTCCTTGGAATTGGCGAGAATCCGGCCAACCTGATCGGGGGTCAGCACGCGGTTGACGTTGCCGCCTTCGCCACCTGCCGTTTCGCCGCCACGGGTCGGCACACCCGCATAGGCGTTGCGGCGCGTGCCGATACCCGGCGCAAGCTGCTCGGGCCGGTCATTTTCAGCCCTGCTGCCAAGGCGCGGCAGGTTGGCTTCCGCCGCCTTGCGCTTGCGTTCGAGAATATCGGGGTCCTGCGGCCAGGCCGACGTGCGCTGGGCGGCCGGCGCTTCGGGAGAGCGCAGGCGCTTGGCATCCGGCGGCACGACCAGCGGCGCCCGTTCGCGATAATCGATCGGGTCCTGTTCGCGGGCCTTCAGGCCGATCGACTCCAGCGCCGTGTTGAGGATGTCGCCCTGCGCCAGCGCCGGCGTCGCGGCCATCAGCACGGCGATCATCGCCGATCCAGTCAGGAGGGTTGCACGTCCAGCCATGGGTCTGTCCTCACTTGCCGATCATCACCAACCGGCGGTACATAGGCGCACTTCTGGGCATTTCCGGGGCAGGATCAGGTGCCCTTCGGCTCCGGATATAGCAGGCAAGGCACGCCGAGCACAATTGCCGCGTCAGCAAGGTTAAAGACATACCAGCTGAAGCTGTCCCAATGAAGGTGGACAAAGTCGAATACCGCGCCATAGGCCGCCCGGTCGATGGCGTTGCCGATTGCTCCGCCGAGGATCAGACCCAGCCCGAGCGCGACCATGCGACCGCGCACCCGCATCAGCCAGACCAGCAGGAAGACCGCTGCCGCGACCTGAAATCCGGTCAGCAGCCAGCGCCCGAGCGCGCCGTCCTGCTGGAACATGCCGTAGGAAATACCGCGGTTCCACACCACGGTGAAGTCCAGCCACGGCGTGAGGACCAGCGGATAGCGCGAGGGCAGTCCATAGCCGAACAGCAGGAACAGCTTGGAGGCCTGATCGAGCGCCAGCACGACCAGCGCCACGGTCAGGCCAAGCCGGAACGGCGAACCGGGTTTACCGCTCATGCGCCCGCCCGCTCCTGCCATTCGCGCAGTGCCGCCGCATCGCGCGGCGTCACGTCCGGGAACTGCGGGTCCGCCGTCACCGGCTCGAAATACTTCCACGACCGGGCACATTTGACGCCGCCCGCCCGCACCGGCTCGACCGCAACACCCGGCACGTCGGCGAGGCGGAACGCCTCGTCCGGTCCGCCCTGATCGACAAGCGCGATCCCCGATGTGATGCAGACCTCGGCCATGTCGATCCCGGCGAGCGCCGCGCGAAGGTCTGCATCGGCGATGAACACCCGCGGTGCCGCCTCCAGCGACGAGCCGATCCGCTTCTGCGCCCGTTCGATCTCCAGCGCCCCGGTGACGACGCGGCGCACCGCCCGCACCCGGTCCCACTTGGCGGCCAGCGCCGGGTCCAGCCAGTCGCCCGGAATGTCGGGGAACAGCTGCAGGTGCACGCTGGTCGCCGCATCATCGCCATGACGGGCCAGCCAGGCTTCCTCGGTAGTGAACGACAGGATGGGGGCCAGCCAGATGGCGAGCGTGTCGAACAGCCGGTCGATCACGGTCAGCGCGGCGCGGCGCGCGACGCTGGACGCGGGATCGCAATAGAGCGTGTCCTTCCGGATGTCGAAATAGAACGCCGACAGTTCGGTGTTCATGAACTGGCTCAGGGCCGCGACGACCTTCTTGTAATCGAAGCCGGCGTAGGCCGGCCGGATCTCGGCATCAAGTTCGGCCAACCGGTGCAGCATCAGCCGTTCGAGGTCCGGCATCATCGCGAAGGGCACCGCATCGGCCTTGTCGAAATGGGCCAGCGAGCCGAGCATCCAGCGCAGGGTATTGCGCAGCTTGCGGTAGGTCTCGACGAAGGTTTTCAGGATGTGCGGGCCGATCCTCAGGTCATCCGAGTAATCGGAGGCCGCCACCCACAGACGCAGGATATCGGCGCCCGATTCGTCGATCACCTTCTGCGGCGCGGTGACGTTGCCGAGCGATTTCGACATCTTCTGCCCTTTTTCATCAAGGCAGAAGCCGTGCGTCAGCACCACATCATAGGGCGCGCGGCCGCGCGTGCCGCAGCTTTCGAGCAGCGACGAATGGAACCAGCCGCGATGCTGGTCAGACCCTTCGAGATACATCACCGTATCGGAGCCGCCGTCGACCGTCCGGCGGATGCCGGCAAGGCCGGGGAAGTGGGTCGCGTCCTCCAGCACATAGGAATGGGTCGAGCCTGAGTCGAACCAGACGTCGAGCACGTCGTTGACCTTGAGATACTCGGCCGGATCGTAGGACGGACCAAGGAACCGCGCGCCGGTCTTGTCGGCAAACCACGCATCCGCGCCTTCCGCCTCGAAGGCTTGCGCGATACGGGCATTCACGGCCGCATCCTTGAGGATCGCGCCGCTCTCCTTATGCACGAACACCGTGATCGGCACGCCCCAGGCGCGCTGGCGCGAGACGACCCAGTCGGGCCGGTTCTCGATCATGCCGGTGATGCGGTTCTCGCCCGCTGCCGGCACCCAGCGCGTGCTGCGGATCGCCTCCAGCGCCACCGATCGCAGCGTCCCGGCGTTGGAGCCGCCCGATGCCGCAAAGCCCTTGTCCATCGCGATGAACCATTGCGGCGTGTTGCGGAAGATGACGGGCTTCTTCGACCGCCAGGAATGCGGATACTGGTGCTT
>CALCZO010000240.1 GCA_937903315.1 uncultured Alphaproteobacteria bacterium | reverse complement strand
GCGGCGGCGGTGGTGCCGCCCGGAGAGGTCACGTTGATCCTGAGCTGGGCCGGGCTGGTCTGGGGTTCGCGGAACAGCAGTTCGCCGGCGCCTTCGATCGTGGCACGGGCGAGTTGAGCCGCCACATCCGCCGGCAGGCCTGCCGCTTCGCCGGCACGGGCAAGACATTCGACCATGTGGAACACATAGGCCGGCCCCGAGCCCGAGACGGCGGTGACCGCATCGATCAGCCGCTCCTCGCCGACATCGACCACCGTGCCGATGGCGGCGAGCAGGCGCATGGCCAGCGCCGCGCGTTCCGCCGCCATGCCGGATGCGACAGCGACGCCGGTGATGCCGCGGCCGACGGCGGCCGGCGTGTTGGGCATCGCCCGGACGAAGGCGCGGGCGCGCGGCATCCGCGCGGCAAGATCAGCAATCGTCTTGCCGGCAAGAACGGAAATGACGAGCGTCTCGGGCCCGGCGAGACGGTCAACCAGACCGGCGGCGGATTCGAGCATCTGCGGCTTGACGGCGAGAACCAGCACCTCCGCCTCGCCCGGTTGATCCGGGTTGAGCGCAAAGCCATGGCGGGCAGCCTGTTCGAGCAGCCACGGCGAGGGATGCGGGTCGATCACCGTGACGGACGCCGGAGCAAGCCCCTGTTTCAGCCAGCCTTCCAGCATGGCGCCGCCCATCTTGCCGCCGCCGACCAGAACCAGAGACCGCACCGTGTCCATCACGCAGATCCTACCGTCTCGAACATCGCACCGGCCAAGGCCTCGCGCGCCGTGCGCCCGGCCCAGACGACGAACTGGAACGCCTGATAGTAGCGCTCGCAGGCGTCGATGGCGATGGTCAGCAGCGTCTCGCATTGTTCGGGGCTGGCCTGCCCGTTGCCGACGAGCAGCAGCGAATGGCGGAACATCACGACATTCTCGCTCGGCCACAGATCGAAATGACCGACGAACATCTGCTCGTTGATCATCGAGATCAGCTTCAGCACTTCGGATCGCCGCTGTTCGGGCACCCTGAGGTCGAAGGCACAGCCCAGATGCAGCGCCTCCAGCGTCTCGATCCATGTGAAGCCGGCATGGTAATCGGACCAGCCGCCGGTGATCGCGATGGAAATCTCGTCCACCACAGGGCGTTCAAATTGCCATTGGTTGAGCGCGGCCACCTGTTCGACGATGTCGACAGGGTGTTCGTTGCGCCCGGTATCAAGCTCTGTCAGCACGCGATGTCCTCTTGTCCAGCCGGGCCTGCCCCATCAGGGGGACTCCGGCGCGCGAGAAAACAGTGCCCCCACCCGTACAACGGATGCTGCAAATCCTTGGAAACTCACCAGGAAATCTGCCGGGAGAACAGCGGACGACAGTACCCTGTCCGCCCCATTCATCCTGCCTGTCACGCGCCGGACCGGTTCAGGTCCAACACGTGCAAGACTCGGTGATTTGCGACGATCCGACAACAGCGGAAAAGCGGGATTCCACAGATTCGGTGATGCCGGCTGTTATTTTTTTGTTGCGCGGGCAGCGAGGGCTGCTTCGAGCGCCTCGATCCGGGCGGCCAGACGCTCGTTCTCGTCGCGGGCATTGGCGGCCATCTCGCGCACCGCCTCGAATTCCTCGCGCGTCACCACGTCGATATCGCGCAGCAGCCGCTCGATCTGGGTCCGGAACACACCGTCAGCTTCCTTCTTGACGCCCTGTGCAACGCCCATGGCGTCGGTCATCATGCGGGAGAGATTGTCGAGAAGCGGATTGGACGTCATCGTGCGTGTTCCTGTTGGCGTTTGGGTCTGTTACACGCATTTGCCTGTTCTGTCATGCCTGCGTCGTCGGCGCGGGCGATCCCTTCCTGCGACCCACGTGACCGCGCCATGCCCGTTTTCGCCATCGCCTTTCCCGCCATCGATCCTGTCGCGCTGTCGCTCGGCCCGTTGCAGGTGCGCTGGTATGCGCTCGCCTACATCGGCGGTCTGCTGATCGGCTGGTGGTGGGCGCGGCGGCTGTCCCGCCGGACGGCGCTGTGGGGCGTGGTCAAGGCCCCGAGCGATGCCGCGCTCGATGATCTCATCGTCTACATGGCGCTCGGCATCGTGCTTGGCGGGCGGATCGGCGAGGTCCTGTTCTACAACCTGCCGTATTTTCTCGCCAATCCGGCAGAGATCCTCCAGATCTGGCAGGGGGGCATGTCGTTCCATGGCGGCCTGATCGGGGCTGCTGTCGCGGCACATCTGTTTGCGCGGGCGAAGGGGCTTGCGACGCTGTCGGTCTATGATCTGTGCTCGACCGTGGTGCCGGTCGGCCTGCTGCTCGGGCGGATCGCCAATTTCATCAACGGCGAATTGTGGGGCCGGGTGGCCGATGTGCCGTGGGCGGTGATCTTCCCCGGTGCCGGGCCGGAACCGCGCCACCCGAGCCAGCTGTATGAGGCGGCGCTGGAAGGCGCGGTGCTGTTGGTCCTGATGATCTGGGCCTCGCGGCGGTTTGGCTTTGTGCGCCCCGGCCGGCTGACCGGCGTGTTCGGCATGGGCTACGGAGTCGCCCGGTTTCTCGGTGAATTCTTCCGCGAGCCGGACGAGCATCTCGGTTTTCTCGCCGGCGGCTGGCTGACGATGGGCATGCTGCTGTCGCTGCCGGTGTTCGCCGTCGGGCTGTGGCTGTGGCGCCGGGCACGCTGAGCATGGCGGAGACGCCGCTGGCCCGACTGATCCGCGAGATCATCGTCACCGACGGGCCGGTCAGCGTCGCGCGGTTCATGGATCTGTGCCTCGGCCACCCGAGCCATGGCTATTACATGACGCGCGATCCCTTCGGTGTGTCCGGCGATTTCACCACTGCGCCGGAAATCAGCCAGATGTTCGGCGAGTTGCTGGGGTTATGGGTGGCCGGTCTGTGGCAGCAGATGGGGTGTCCGGAACAGGTTGCGCTGGTCGAACTTGGCCCTGGACGCGGCACGCTGATGGCCGATGCGCTGCGCGCCGCCCGCGCCCTGCCACCGTTCCGCGCCGCGCTCGCCTGTCATCTGGTTGAAATGAGCCCGGTGTTGCAGCAGGCGCAGCACCAGCGGCTGGCCGGGTCAGGCGTTCCGACCCAGTGGCACCGCAGTATCGACCGTCTGCCCGATGACCGGCCGCTGATCGTGATCGCCAACGAGTTTTTCGATGCGCTGCCGGTGCATCAGTTTGTCCGTCAGGGCGGCGCGTGGCACGAGCGGCAGATCGGGCTCGATGCGGCGGGGCGGTTCTGCTTCGGACTGGCCGGGGCGGCGGCGGACGTGCGGCTACCGGATGGACAGGAGAGCGATGTCCGCGAACTGTGCCCTCAGGGAGCCACTATCGTCGATGCGCTTGGCCGCCGGCTCGCGGCGCAGGGCGGGGCTCTGCTGGCGATCGACTACGGCTATGCGCGCCCCGCGGCCGGCGACACGGTGCAGGCGCTGCGGCGGCACCGGTCAGAGGACATGCTGGCCCGCCCCGGCGAGGCGGACCTGACCGCGCATGTCGATTTTTCCGCCCTCGCGGCGGCTGGGCGGCGGGCCGGGCTGCTGTCCTGGCCGCTGCTGACGCAAGGCGCGCTGCTGATCCGGCTTGGCCTTGGCGAACGGGCGGCGGCGCTGGCCGCATCCGCTCCGGGCCGGGCGGACGAGATCGAGGCGGCGTGCCACCGCCTTGCCGGTCCCGACGCCATGGGGCACCTGTTCAAGGCGCTGTGCCTGACCGCGCCGGGCATGCCAGCACCCCCGGCATTTGACACGGTCGATCCGGCTGTCGCACCACTGGAGGCATGACAGAGATGCCCGATCCGATTCTCTCGCCCGATCTTGCCGCGCTGGCCGGTGTGCGGCACGGCTATTTCACCCGTGCCGGCGGGGTGTCGACGGGCGTCTATGCCGGGCTGAATGGCGGCATCGGCTCGAACGATGCGCCCGACGCGGTGGCCGAGAACCGGGCGCGGATGGCCCGCTGGCTCGGTGTCGCGCCGGCGCGCTACCTTTCGGTCTGGCAGCACCATTCGCCGGATGTGCTGGTGGTCGAGACGCCGTTCGACATGGCCAACCGGCCGAAAGCCGATGCGATGGTCACGGCCACACGCGGTATCGGGCTGGCCATCGGCACCGCCGATTGCGGCCCGGTGCTGTTCGCCGATGCGACGGCGGGCGTTGTGGGCGGGGCCCATGCCGGCTGGAAAGGCGCGCTGACCGGCGTGCTCGACGAGACGGTCGCGGCGATGGAAACGCTCGGGGCGGATCGCCGGCGGATCGTCGCGGTGCTCGGTCCGATGATCAGCGGACGGGCCTATGAGGTCGGGCCGGAATTTGTCGCCCGGTTCTGTGCTGCCGAGGCCGGCAACGCGGCCTATTTCGTGCCGTCCGCCAAGGCGGATCACGCGATGTTCGACCTGCCGGCCTATATCGTGGCGCGACTTCAGCGGATCGGGGTCGGCGTGGCCGTCAATCTCGATATCTGCACCTATGCCAACGAGGACCGGCTCTACAGCTATCGCCGGATGACCCATCGCGGCGAGCCCGACTATGGCCGCCAGATGTCGGCGATCGCGCTCCTCTGATCAGAGGTCGAGCATTGCCACATCCGGCGTTTTCCAGCCGATATGCTGGCCGGCATCGACCGGCAGCAGCGTTCCGGTGACGCTTGCCGCGCGTGCCAGATACAGCACCGCGTCGGCGATCGCCTGCGGCGGAACCGCATGGGCCAGGGGCACGGCGGCGGCTTCGCGGGCAAACCCCTCCGATCCATCAAGGATGTTGGGCAGCGTCGGCCCGGGGGCGATGGCATTGACGCGGATCGAAGGGGCAAGCGCCTGAGCGCTCATCACCGTCAGCGTCCACAGCGCGCTTTTTGCCAGCGCGTAGGACACGTGATCCGGCGTCGGCTTGAGCACGCGCTGGTCGATGATGTTGACCACCGAGGCCCCCGCGCCGGCCACAGCGGCAAAGGCCTCGGTCAGCAGCAGCGGCGCGCGCAGCGACAGGGCGATCTGCCGCTCGAACATTGCCGGATCGATGGCGCCGATCCGGTCATCCTCGAACAGCGAGGCATTGTTGACCAGCAGGGACAGTGATCCGAGTGCTGCGGCCTGACGGACCAGCGGAGCGAGACTGGCGGCATCCGCAAGATCGGCGCTGAGCACATGGGCGCGCTGACCGGCGTCACCGAGTTCGGCGGCAAGCGCGTCGGCCTCGGCGCGTGATGTGTTGCAATGAATGGCGAGCGTGTAACCCGCCCCGGCCAGCTGGCGGACGATGGCCGCGCCGATGCGCCGCGCGCCGCCGGTGACCAGCGCGACGCTCACGCTTCCGGCTCCCGGCTGCGGGCCTTGCGCTCCAGCATCCGCCGTTCATAGTCCTTGGCGACGCGGAGCCAGCGGTAAAAGGCAAAGTTCATCGCGGTGATGAAGCCATAGATGCCGCGCACGAAATGGCGGCGGATGACGTAGGCCTTAAAGAAGGCAGCCGGAAACTCGACGAACAGCCGCCATGTCCCGACATGCTTGCCGCGCTGGACGAGATCGACGATCTGCTGGTCGGTGTAGCTGTTGAGCTTGGCGATCTGGTCGCCGATCGAACGGACCGAGAAATGATGGATCGTCCCCTTCAGGCGGGTGACGCGGGCACCGGGTGACAGTTCGACCCGGTCATGCACCAGCGAAGCGGCATAGCGGCCCTTGTCCTTGCGATAGAGCCGCACCGGTGCCAGCGCATAGGCGACCGGATGGGGTCTGTCCTCAGCGGGGAAAATCTCGGCGATGCGGATTTCGCAGGCGTCAATCGCGCTGTCCTCGGCGACCGCATCGCGGATTTCGTCTGCGAGATCGGGCGGAACGACCTCGTCGGCGTCGATGTTGAGCAGCCACGGGTGGCGGCATTGCTCCTCGGCAAAGCGCTTCTGCGGGCCATAGCCGGGCCAGGGATTGAAGATGACCCGCGCGCCGAAGGTCTCGGCGATGGCCTGCGTCCCGTCGGTCGAACCGGAATCGACCACCACCAGATCATCGGTCAGCCCGGCCACGGCCCGCAGCGTGCGGGGCAGCCTGTCCGCCTCGTTGCGCACGATGATGAAAATCGACAGCCTGTGGTGCGGGACGGTGGGCATCGCGGCTTGGTGGCACGAGTGTGGCACAGGTGCAAGGGGCGCGGGGCCAGCCGCTCGCCGCAAGCCACTGATTTTGCCAGTCAATTGCCAGCGTTAACGGCTGTGTAAGGTTAAATAGTCTTCTCAATTGTGTATAAAATGCGATTGGTTCATTAGATACAGCCATGGTTTTGCCATATCGCTCGGTTCATCTGTGGCCATGGCGATACAGCAAAAATGGATTTTCCCGTTTATTGTGCTTTTGCATGAGCGGGGATTTCCTCGTAAAATCGACGGAGTTGGAAATGAATAAGTTTTTTATGGCTGGCGTTGCGTTGACTGTTCTTGGCGTTACTGCCAACGCGGCTGATCTTGGCGCGCGTCGCAACCAGCCGATGGCCCCGATCGCCTCTGCGGCTCCGGCCTATACCTGGACCGGACTCTATGCGGGTGTGAATGTCGGTGGCGCGTTCTCCTCCGGCAATTCGTTCCGCATGATCGGTGACGGAGCGTCGTTCGGCAATGCCGCAGTCGGGCTGATGCCGGCGATGGTGTCGAACAAGCGCTCGGGCTTTGCCGGCGGGTTCCAGCTCGGCGCCAATTATCAGACCGGCAAGTTCGTGATCGGTGCCGAAACCGATCTGCAGATGCTCGGGTTCTCTCGCAAGTCGACCATCTCGATGGTGTCGGGTACCAGCGGCAGCCTGAAGCAGAGCAGCCATTGGCTCGGCACCACGCGCGTCCGTCTCGGCTTTACGCCAGTTGACCGCCTGCTGGTCTATGGCACCGGCGGTGTCGCTTATGGCAACATCAAGGCCAATGGCGGCTATATCGCGCCGGGTCTGGCCAATGCGGTCTGGCAGGGCAGCATGAGCGACACCAAGTTCGGCTGGACGCTGGGCGTCGGCGCCGAATATGCGCTGACCAACAACATCACCGCCAAGCTCGAATATCTCTACTACGATCTGGGCAAGGGCGATGTCGTGATGGGCGCAGCCAATGTCGCGGCTGCTGGTGTTTCGCCGGCCTATCGCATGGAAAACCGCGGCAACATCGTCCGCGCGGGCCTGAACTACAAGTTCTGATCCGGAAAAAAACCATCCTCAAAGCCCGGCCATGTGCCGGGCTTTTCTTTTGGTCCACGATGCAATCTCCGGCGTCCGGTGGATCAGAGCGCGACGAGGTTGATCGCCTTGGGGCCCTTGCCCTTCTTGTCCGGCTCGATGTCGTAGGAGATCTTCTGCCCCTCGTTGAGCCCGTTCAGACCTGCGGCCTGCAAGGCAGTGATGTGGACAAAAATGTCCGCTCCGCCGCCATCGGGCTTGATAAAGCCGTAGCCCTTATCCCCGTTGAAGAATTTAACCGTACCCTGTTGCGCCATGGACGATGCGCCTCCCTAACTGCGCAAGCGGCGATGTCTGCCGCCCGATTACCAAGCCAAATTGCGCATCCGCCCCTCTCCCGTGCCGAATGCGCGCGTTACCGCAACCGCAATCCTTTTGCAGCCGTGCCGGATTTGCAAGCAGATTCCGATTGTTCGGACGACCTTAGCCGATTTGTCTAGGAAATCATTCGCCGCTGAGCCAGCTGAGGCGGCTGCCGGCGCCCGGCCCGCGCGCCAGACGGCGGGCGAGAAACGGCAACAGGACCTGAAGGTCTGCGTCCAGTGTGTAGGGCGGATTGACGATGAACAGCCCGGTCGCGGCGAGCGGGCTGTTGTCGACCGCCTGCTCGATCCGAAGCTCGGCCTGAAGGATGCGCGGAATCCCGCTGGCGGCCAGCGCATCGGCACAGACGTCGGCGCCGTTGCCGTCCTTCAGCGGATACCACATCAGGGTCGTGCCGCCCGGCCAGCGCCGATGCGCCTCGGTCAGCCCGGCAACGAGGCGCTCGAACTCGCCCGGCTCCTCGAACGGAGGGTCGACGAGTGTCAGCCCCCGTCGTTCGGGCGGCGGCACCTGCGCCTTCCAGGCCATCCAGCCGTCGATGTCGATGACTTTGGCGCGGCGGTCGCCGGCAAGGGCGGCTTTCAGCCGGTCGTGATCGATGGGGTGCTTTTCGATGAAGGACAGCCGGTCCTGCGTGCGGGTCAGCGCCTGGGCGATGAGCGGCGAACCGGGGTATTTCGGCTTGTCGGCCAGGAACAGCGGGCGGACAACCGCCAGATAGGGCGCAAGCAAGGCCTCCACCGCGGGTGGCAGCGAGGTGCCGATCAGGCGGGCGATGCCGTCCTTCCATTCGGGCGAACGCTGGGCGGCCTCGGATGTCAGGTCGTACAGACCGGTGCCGGCGTGGGTATCGATGACGCGGAAGGGAGCCTCCTTGCGCGCCAGATAGGACAGGATGCGGGCCAGCACCGCATGTTTGAGCACATCGGCAAAATTGCCGGCGTGGAATATATGGCGGTAGTTCATCGGCGTGGTGTCATGGCAGGTCGCCCGTCAGCGGGCGGTCGGGAGTGTCACGTCCCGGCTGCGGCAGCTCGAGCGGCCGACCTCGGGGCAGGGCACGAATCCGCGCACGTCCTTTGACAGGCAGATGCGGACTTCCTTGAGTGCGCCACGACTGCAACTCAGACCGATCATATCGGCACGAAGGCCTCTGTTGGCGCTGACGAAGGCGCGTTCGATGTCCTGCGGGCTCATCGTCACCTCGCGCGCCGGATCGCGGAACGCGTCGGGGATCACGACTTTGGACCGGGCGGCGGCGACATCGTCGAAATACTCGCCCGGCCCCAGCCCCGAGCAGGTGCCGTGCTTTTCCCACTGGT
>CALCZO010000239.1 GCA_937903315.1 uncultured Alphaproteobacteria bacterium | reverse complement strand
GGTGCCGGGTCCGGCTTCGGCGAGGGCATCGCCAGACGGTTCGCCGAAGAGGGCGCACGCGTTGTCGTCATGGATCTGAACGGCGAGGCGGCCCGCCGTGTCGCCGGCGAGATCGGCGCCAATGCGGTTGCTTCGGTCGGCGACGTCACCCGTTCCGCCGATATCGAAGCCGCGATCCATGCCGGTGAAGCCAAGGGCGGCAAGGTTGATATCGTCGTCAACAATGCGGGCTGGACGCACCGCAACCAGTCGATGCTGACGGTGACGGAGGCCGAGTTCGACAAGGTCTACGCGATCAACGTCAAATCGATTTTCCTGATGACGCAGGCCATCGTGCCGCGGATGATGGCGCAGGGCGGCGGGGTCATCATCAACATCGGTTCGACCGCCGGCATCCGCCCGCGTCCGGGCCTGACCTGGTACAATTCCACCAAAGGCGCGGTGAACCTGATGTCGCGGTCAATGGCGGTGGAGCTTGCGCCCGACAAGATCCGCGTCAACTGCGTGGCGCCGGTCATGGGCGCGACGGGGCTGCTCGAACAGTTCATGGGCGGGCCAGACACGCCGGAGGCGCGGGCCAAATTCATGGCGACCATCCCGCTTGGCCGGATGTCGACACCGCGCGATATCGCCAACGCCTGCCTGTATCTCGCGTCGGACGAGGCCGAGTTCATTACCGGCGTCGTGCTTGAGGTGGATGGCGGGCGGACGATCTGAGCAGGGGAAGGGATGCCGCCATGAAAGTCCGTTCCGCGATTCTCAGGCAATCGGGGCTGCCCCGGCCCTACGCGCTATCAAAGCCGTTGAGTATCGAGACCGTCGATCTGGCCCCGCCCGGGCCGGGCGAGGTGCTGGTGCGGATGGCGGCTGCCGGTGTCTGCCATTCCGATCTTTCCGGCATCAACGGCGACCGGCCGCGGCCGATGCCGCTGGCCATCGGACACGAGGCGTCCGGTGTGGTCGAAAGCCTCGGGCCGGGCGTCGATGATCTTCAGCCGGGCGACCATGTGGTGATGTCGTTCTCGCCGGTCTGCGGGGCTTGCGCCTACTGCGCCGAAGGCCGACCCGCGCTGTGCGAGCCGGGTGCCGCGGCCAATGGCGCGGGGACGCTGCTGTCGGGGGCACGGCGGTTTTCCTGCGATGACGGCAGCGCGATCAATCATCATTGCGGCGTTTGCGCCTTTTCCGAGTACTCGGTTGTTGCCCGCCGCTCGATCGTGAAAATCCGCAAGGATATTCCGCTCGTCCATGCCGCGCTGTTTGGCTGCGCCGTGATGACCGGCGTCGGCGCGGTGATGAATACCTGTCGGGTCAGACCCGGACAAAGCGTGGCCGTTGTCGGACTTGGCGGTGTGGGGCTTTCGGCGCTCATCGGCGCAGTCGCTTCGGGCGCGGGCCGTATCGTGGCGGTTGACCTCAACCCCGCCAAACTGGCGGTTGCCCGGTCGCTCGGCGCGACGGATACCGTGCTCGCCAGCGACGCTGATGCGGTGGCGCAGGTGCGCAATGCTACTGCGGGCGGCGTCGATCATGCCATCGAGATGGCCGGTGTTGCCCGCGCCTTCGAGTTTGCCGCCGCTGTCACACGGCGTGGCGGCACGACGGCGACGGCCGGCCTGCCGCCGCCGTCGACGCAGTTCACGCTGCCTGCCGTTCAGATGGTCGCCGAGGAGCGGGTCTATCGCGGCAGCTACATGGGATCGTGCGTGCCGGCGCGCGACATTCCGCGCTACATTGATCTGTTCATGGCCGGCAAACTGCCTGTCGATCGGTTGCTGACCAGCACCGGGGCGCTTGAGGACATCAACGAGGCGTTCGATCGCCTCGACCGCGGGGAAGCCATCCGTCATGTGGTGATCATGAGCGATGCTGCCCGGACCGGCGTGGCTTTGTGACGCAAGCATGCCGGCCGTTGCATCGACCCGCCGCGCGAGAAGACAGCACGCGGGCTAGCGGACAATCAGGCGATGCGGCAGGATGCGCACCGCCTGATCGCCCGCCGCCGCATTGAGGATCAGATCGACGATCGCCTCACCGTAGGCATGATAGGGAATGCGGACAGACGAGAGCCATGGCGCGATCCAGTCATTGAGCGGATTGTCATCAAACCCGTAGATCGGCGGTATGGGATCTGCTGCATGGGCGTTGGCGAGGCCCCGGTGCGCGCCGAATGCGATCAGATCGCCGCCACAGATCACCACATCGAAGTTGAGGCCAAGCGCCCTGATCTCGGTAGCGGCCGTATAGCCGATCATCAGATGATCTCTGGTCTCGGCACCACGGATATGGCTTTCAGCAACGGGATGCCCGGCACTGGCAAATGTCTCGATGATCGCCTCGACCCGGGCGCGGGTTGCCGAGGAGGCCAGCGGCGCGTGGACAATGACGGGATGGCTCAAGCCACGCGCCAGCGCATGCTGCGCAACCTCGCGGCCGGCAAGAGAATTGTCGATGCCGACAAAGGCGCTGTCGTTCCCGTCGGGGTCGCGCCGGTTGACGAAGATCAGCGGCGTTGATCCGTCCCGGACGGTATCGAGCAGCGGGCTTCTGACCGCCCCCAGAAGGACGATCGCCCGTGCCTGCTGCGCCCGCATCTCGCGCAGGTATTCGTCCTGAAGATCGGGATTGTCATGCGTATCGCACAGCACCATCACCAGATCACGCTCGCGCAAGGCAATCTCGGCCGATGCGGCGATCGCTGCCATCGTCGGGTTCGCCATGTTCGCGGCGAGGACTGCAACAAGACGGCTCCGCTTCTGGCGCAGCGACCTGCCGGCGCTGGATGGCCGATAATCAAGAGCGGCAACAGCATCGCGCACCCTTTGAACCGTCTCGGGTGATGCCTTTTTGGCCACGCCGTTGATCACGCGCGACACCGTGGCAATCGAAACGCCGGCCCGCCGCGCGACGCTTGCGATCGAGACCGGCTGCGCTGCGCCAGGTTTTCCCGCTTTGGTGATCATGAGCCTGGGAGCGCCCCCTGCTTCTCTTTGGGCCGGACTGAAAATTCACTTGCTTCGGAATAACAACTCCCTCTACGATGCACCAAGGGAAAACGTTTTCCCTTACAAAAATACTTCTGGAGCCGCCTGGATACGGGTGAGCGGAACCGCTTCTTTGGGAGGAGCATCATGAGTTTCATGAAGAGCCTGTTTTCCGGCGCCGCCATGTTCGCTGCTGCCGCGCTGCCAGCATCCGCGCAGCAGACCTTGACCGTGTGGCATGATCTTGGCGACAACGGCATCAAGTGGTTTGATGCGATGTCGGCCGAGTTTGCCAAGACCAAGCCGGGCGTTACGGTCAAGTCGCTCAGTTTTCCGACCGATCAGTGGTTCGGCCGCGTCATCGGCGCCCTCAATACCGGTTCGGCGCCGGACCTGATCTACAACAACTACGAGCGCGTCATCCGCATTCAGGACCAGACCGGCAAGGTCTCCGACATGAAGGATGTTCTCGGCAAGGTTGCCGACAAGGCCTTTCTGTCGGACGACGATCTGAAGGTTGCCACCTACAAGGGCAAGCAGATCATCATCCCGATCCAGCGCGTGCAGATGGGTTTTGGCGCGCGCAAGAGCTGGCTTGACAAGGTCGGTGAGACGTTTCCCGAGACTTGGGACGACGTGAAGCGGATTGCCGGCAAGTTCCGCGATGGTGATCCGGATGGCAATGGCAAGGCGGACACTTTCGGGCTGGGTCTGCAGGCGGCCAAGCCGCGCGATCTGATCCACATGCTCGACCTCTTCACCTTCGGCTCGGGTCTGCGCCACACGCTGATCG
>CALCZO010000238.1 GCA_937903315.1 uncultured Alphaproteobacteria bacterium | reverse complement strand
TCGCCGTCATGTTGAGCGCCAGCATCGGGTTGTCGCGGATCAGCCAGATGCCGGCGGCGCCCAGCCCGAACAGGACGATGCCGATATGCATGCCGAGTGCGATGAGCACGACCATCACGCCGATGAGAATAAAACCGACCGTCAACGGTTCCATCGGCTCAGCGCCCTGTCCGTGCGGGAAGACGCGCCAGTTCCTGCACGCATTGCGCGAGGAACACCACGGCGGCCAGTCCCGCCCCGCCAACGATGATGGCGCGGAACGGCCATGTTGCGATGGTGAAGACCCCGCGCACGCCGAAGAATTCGTTGCTGGTGTAGGCGTTGACCAGCGGCTTGACCCCGGCATAGGCGATGATCACGCACATGCCAGCCCCGGCAAGGCAGAACAGCGCCTCAAGCACGCGCGCCAGCCGCGGCGTTGCCCGGTGCAGCCGCTCGATCAGGAAATCGGCACGGGTCATCCGCTTGGCGTGGACCGTCGAGGCGAGTTGCAGGAACACGATGGCGACGATCGAGTGGGCGGCGACTTCCGCCACCCCGGTGATCGGCATCGACAGGAAACTGCGCCCAACCACATCGGCGACGATCAGCGCCATCAGAAGGAACGTCCAGGCCGTGCCGAAGGCGGCGACGCCATGCGTCAACTGACCAAGCGGATCGATCCTGCGGGAAAAGGCCCGCGTTTTCAGCACGTCGAGATCGATTTCGTCCGCCATCCGCTCCCCCTGCCATGCTCGTCTGCCCCCGGTGCGGGGGCAGACGCATTATGCACGGATCACGCTTCCTTGTCCCACGCACGCGGGGCGGTGAAGCCCGAGGCGCGCTGGGTGTCGAAATAGGCCTTCAGCATGTCGCGCGCGGCGGGACCGGAGGAGTCGGCCCAGGTCTTGGCGATGTTCGGCAGGCCCTTGATCCACTTGGCGCGGTCGGCATCCGGCAGCTTGGTGACGATCGCGCCCTTTTCGATCATCGCCTGCTTGGACCTGGCGATGCGGCTCGACACATCGGCCACATGCGCTTTGGTCGCGGCCTTTCCGGCGGCGGTCATCGCATCCTGGATCGGCTTGGGGAACTTGTCGAAACGACCCTTGTTGACGCCGATTCCGCCGACATACATCGCCCCGATATCGACCTCGGTGATGTACTTCGCCACTTCGTAGACGCGGGTGGGCAGGATGCCGACATAGAACGAGATCGCCCCTTCGGAGACGCCGGTCTGGATGTCGGTGTAGTAGGTCGTCAGCGCCCCGTCGACCGGTGTTGCCCCCGTGCCGGTCAGCCAGTTGGCCGAGGTGCCGGGCGCGTTGATCTTGCGGTTCTTCAGATCATCGAGACTCTTGATCGGGAAGTTGGTCCACAGATGGTAGCTGTCGGTGATCATCGACGACAGCGGCACGATGTTGAGCCCGTTCCAGCTCTGCTTCAGCGCCGGCACGGCGGCGTTGAGCTTATCGAACGTGTCAGCAACGAGGCCATGGTCACCGCCCGAGAACGGCGTGAAATAGGTGAGGTTCTGCAGCGGCATCGCCGAACCTTCCCACAGCGTGCCGACAAAGCCGACATCGACGAGGTTGTCGCGCACCGCCTCCATCGTATCCTGAAACTTGTACAGGGTGCCGCCATAGGCCTCGCGCCAGGTCACCTTGTGGGTGTTGCCGTTGTCGCGCAGCCACTTGTCCACTTCAGGCTGGAACACCTCCTTCATGTTGGCGACCCAGAAATTGGCGACCGGATGGCTGGCGCCGATCTGGATCGTCACGGCCTGCTGCGCACTGGCGCGGATGTTGAACAGCGGCAGCGTCGCGGCGGCACCGGCGGTGGACAGCACGGAACGTCGGGTGATCTTGGTCATCGGCATCTCCTCCTTGGCGGGGGTCTCAACGCCCCCTGAACGTGATGGGATGGTCAGAACCGGCCGAGCGCCTTGAGAATGCGCTCGGGGGTAAACGGCTGGGCGAGAACCCGTGCGCCAAGCGGGCGCAGGGCATCGTTGATGGCATTCATGATCGCGGCCGGGGCGCCGGCGGTGCCGGCCTCGCCGGCACCCTTGGCACCAAGCAGGGATTCGCCGGTCGGCGTCTCGACATGGCCGACATGGATGTCGGGCATTTCGGCAGCCATCGGCACGAGGTAGTCGGCCATGGTTGTGGTGCGCAACTGCCCGTCTTCGTCATAGAGGCAATGCTCGTAGAGGGCGCCGCCGATGCCCTGAACGACGCCGCCGCGCACCTGCTCGTCGACCAGCTTGGGGTTGATGATGCGGCCGCAATCCTCGACCACCCAGTGATCGAGCAGGGTCACGATGCCGGTGTCGGGATCGACCTCCAGCCAGCTCGCCTGAATGCCGTTGGTGAAGGCAAACGGGTAATCCTTGGTGATGAAGTGGCGCGTCTGGACGAATTCGCGCGGCATGTCCTTGGGCAGCGTGTCGCCGCGGAAATAGACGAGGCGTCCGAGTTCGGCGAGCGGCATCCGTACCGTGCCGGTTGCCGTGTCGACAACCTCGCCCATGACCACATCGAGGCTGCCGGCCGGTGCCTGAAGGATGGTGGCGGCAACGGACGCCAGCTGCTCGCGCAGCGCCACGGCCGCCTGAAGCGCCGCCTCGCCGCCGATGCCCGCGCCCCGGCAGGCCCATGTGCCGCCGCCATAGGGCGTGACCTGCGTATCACCGGTGATGACCTTGACCCTCTCGACCGGCACGCCGACGCCGTGCGCGACGATCTGGGCGAGGATCGCCTCGGTACCCTGCCCCTGTTCGGTGACGCCCGACAGCGCGACGACCGACCCGTCCGGGTCCATCCGGACGGTGCAGCCGTCCTGCGCCGAGATGCGCGCCCCGCCGATACCGTACATGAACGGCGAGGGGTTGGTCAGTTCGATGAAGCTGGCAAAGCCGAGACCGCGATAGACGCCTTTCTTGCGCAAGGCCGCCTGTTCGGCCCGGAGCCGGTCCGGCTGGACCATGGCAATCAGCATATCGAGCGCCTTGTGGTGGCTCAGCCCCTCGAACTTCATTCCCGCCGGCGACGTGCAGGGATAGGCATCGTCGGCGATCAGGTTCCTGCGCCGGATCGTGATCGGGTCCATCCCGAT
Organism: uncultured Alphaproteobacteria bacterium; assembly: GCA_937903315.1. Taxonomy (GTDB): domain Bacteria; phylum Pseudomonadota; class Alphaproteobacteria; order Rhizobiales; family Beijerinckiaceae; genus JAIUNP01. Next base: position 1,265 of record CALCZO010000238.1, on the reverse strand, counting down.
GGCGTCCGCGGCGAGATCGACCAGCCCTTCGGTGATCGCGGTGGCGATCGGGTGGCCGACCGCGCGGTACTGGCAGGTCGGCGCCTTGTTCTGAAGGACGACGGTGGTCCGGCAGCGGTAATGCTGGAAATCGTACGGCCCGCCGCACAGGTTGACGACCTGATTGCCCTCGATTGCCGAAGTGCGCGGATAGACCGAATAAGGGCCGATGCCGGTCAGGTCGTCGATGTCGAACCCGATGATGGTACCGTCGTTGTTGACCGCGATCCGGCCCTTGGCCCGATGGTCGCGGGCATGGATGTCCGAGACGAAACTCTCGAACCGGTCGGCAACAAACCGCACCGGCCGCCCGAGGATCTTCGCCATCGCCGCCACAGCGATTTCGTCGGGATAGACATGCACCTTGATGCCGAACGAGCCGCCGACATCCTTGGTGATGACGCGGACATCGCCTTCCGCCAGCCCCAGATGCTTGGCGATGACGCCCTGCATCATATGCGGCGCCTGCGTCGCCTGATAGACGGTCATCGTCCCGTCGGCGCGGTTGAAATCGGCGAGGATCGAGCGCGGCTCCAGCGTCACGCCGGTATGCCGCCCGGTGTGGAACGTGGCTTCAACGACATGATCGGCGGCGGCGAAGGCCTCGTCGACGCTGCCCGCCTCGGCGGTGCGGGTGAAGACGAGATTGTCGCCCAGATCGGAGTGGATCACGGTGCTGCCGGCATCGAGCGCCGTCTCCATGTCGGTCTGGACCGGCAACGGTGCCCACTCGATCATCACGGCGGCGGCGGCATCTTCTGCCTCGGCGATCGTACGACCGACGATCGCGACGACCGCCTCGCCCTGCCATGTCGCCCGCTCCAGCGGCAGCGGATATTGCGGCGCCGATTTCATGCCCTTGAGATGGGCCAGCGTCGCCACCCAGGGGGCGCACACGGCCGCGAGATCGCTCCCTGTGAAAATGCGGATCACGCCCGGCATTGACGCGGCTTTCGCCGTGTCGATGGCGACGATGCGGGCATGAGCATGGGGCGAACGCACGAACACGGCATGGACCATGCGCGGCAGGGTGACATCACCGGTGTACGTCGCCCGGCCCTGCACCAGTTTGCGCACCGAGGGGCGCGGCACCGAGCGACCGATGTAGCTGTTGGGCAGGTCCTCGCGCGACAGGCCGAGCGAAGCGGGGGTGACAGGAGTGGTCATGCCGCGTCTCCCCGTGTGGCCAGCCGTGCCACCGCCACCTCGGCAATCGCATCGACAAT
>CALCZO010000237.1 GCA_937903315.1 uncultured Alphaproteobacteria bacterium | reverse complement strand
GATGTCGGCACCTCGATGTCGAACAAGACCGGCTCGTGGCGCAATGTCCGGCCCGAGTATGTCCATCGCCTGCCGCCGTGCAATCACGCCTGCCCGGCAGGCGAGGATATCCAGGGCTGGCTGGCCCATGCCGAGGCCGGCGACTACGAGGCGGCCTGGCGGTCGCTGACCGAGAACAACCCGCTGCCGGCCGTGATGGGCCGGGTGTGCTATCATCCGTGCGAGGGCGCCTGCAACCGCAAGGAGATCGACAGCGCCGTCGGCATCAATTCGGTCGAGCGCTTCCTCGGCGACATGGCGCTGGACAAGGGCTGGACGTTCGCGCCGCCCGCCAGCGAGAGCGGCAAGCGCGTGCTCATCGTCGGCGCGGGGCCGTCCGGGCTTTCGGCGGCCTATCACCTGCGCCGGTTGGGCCATACGGTCGAGATTCACGAGGCCGGCCCGCTGCCCGGCGGAATGATGCGCTTCGGCATCCCGAAGTATCGCCTGCCGCGCGAGATCCTCGACGGCGAAGTCCGCCGGATCACCGCGATGGGCGTGACGATCCGCTACAATGCCAAGGTCGACGACATCCGCGTCGCGATGGTCGCGGGCGGGTTCGATGCGGCCTTTCTCGCCGTCGGCGCGCATATCGCCAAGCGCGCCTATATCCCCGCCGGCGAGGCGGCGAAGATCCTCGACGCGGTCGAGGTGCTGCGCTCGATGGAGGGCGAGGACAAGCCGCTGCTCGGCCGCAAGGTGGTGATCTACGGCGGCGGCAACACGGCGATCGATGTCGCCCGCACCGCCAAGCGCCTCGGCGCGGAGGAGGCAGTGATCGTCTATCGCCGGACCCGCGAGAAAATGCCGGCGCATGATTTCGAGGTCGAGGAAGCGCTGGAAGAAGGCGTCATGATGAAGTGGCTGTCCACCATCAAGACCGTCGACGAAGGCGCCATCACGGTCGAGAAGATGGCGCTCGACGACAAGGGCTTTCCGCAGCCGACCGGGGAGTTCGAGGTGCTGGAGGCCGATTCGGTCGTGCTCGCGCTCGGGCAGGATGTCGATCTGTCATTGCTCGACGGCGTGCCGGGGCTGGAGATCGCCGGCGGCGTGGTCAAGGTCGGCACCAACATGATGACCGGCGCGCCCGGCATCTTTGCCGGCGGCGACATGGTGCCGTCCGAGCGGACGGTGACGGTGGCGGTCGGCCATGGCAAGAAGGCCGCCCGGCATATCGACGCCTGGCTTCGGGGCGAGGCATTTACGCCGGCTCCGAAACACGACATCGCCGGCTTCGATACGCTCAATACCTGGTATTACGGCGAGGCGCCGCATACCGTGCGGCCCGTGCTGGAGATCGCGCGCCGCACCTCGACCTTCGAGGAAGTGGTCAAGGGGCTGGACGAGACCAACGCGCTGTTCGAGGCGCGGCGCTGCCTGTCGTGCGGCAACTGCTTCGAGTGCGACAATTGCTACGGTGTCTGTCCCGACAATGCGGTGATCAAGCTCGGCCCCGGCAAGGGATTCGAGTTCAACTATGATTATTGCAAGGGCTGTGCGCTCTGCGCCGCCGAATGCCCGTGCGGCGCAATCCAGATGGTGCCCGAGGCAATCTGACGCCGGGTCTCAGGCCGGATAGACCTTGCCGGGGTTCATGATCCCGTTGGGGTCGAGCGTATGCTTGATCTGCTTCATCAGATCGACGCCATAGCCGTGCTCGGCTTCGAGATGCACGATCTTGTGCACGCCGATGCCGTGCTCGCCCGAACAGGTGCCGCCCGCCGCGATCGCCCGGCGCGCGACGCGGAAGGCCATGCCCTCGGCCTTGGCGACCTCGGCAGGGTCGTTCTCATCGAACATGATGCCGAGATGGAAATTGCCGTCGCCGACATGGCCGACAATCGGCGTGATCAGGCCGGAGGCCAGCGCATCGGCCTTGGTGTCCAGCAGAACCTGCGGCAGTTCGGAGATCGGCACACAGGCGTCCGTCCCCATGTTCTTCTTGCCCGGCGCGAACGCCATGCAGGCGTAATAGCAGTTGTGCCGCGCCTTCCACAGCCGGTTGCGGTCCTCCAGACGTTCGGCAAACTCGAAGTCGCCGCCGCCATGATCGGCGACGATCGCCCGCATGAATGCAACATCCTCGTCGGTGCCGGATTTCGAGCCGGCGAATTCGAGGAACAGATGCGGCGTTTCAGGGAAAGTGAGGTTCGAGTAGGCGTTGCAGATGCGGATCTGCACTTCGTCGAGCAACTCGATCCGCGACATCTTCAGCCCGGCCTGGAGGCAGGCAACGACCGCGCTGACGGCCCCTTCAAGATCGGGAAAGGCGCAGGTTGCCGCCACGATGCTCTCGGGCACACCGTAGAGTTTGAGCTGGATCTCGGTGATGATCCCCAGCGTTCCCTCCGAGCCGACATAGAGATGGGTGAGGTCCAGTCCGGCGGAGGACTTGCGGGCGCGGCTGCCCGTGCGGACGATCCGGCCCTCCGGCGTCACCACGGTGAGGCCGAGGATGTTCTCGCGCATCGTGCCGTACCGCACCGCATTGGTGCCCGACGCACGGGTCGAGGCCATGCCGCCGATCGAGGCATTGGCGCCCGGATCAACCGGAAAGAACAGCCCGGTATCGCGGATATGGGCGTTGAGCGCCTCGCGCGTGACGCCGGCCTGGACCCGGCAATCCATCGATTCGGGGCTGACCGACAGCACCTGATCGAACCGCTGCATGTCGACAGAAACGCCGCCCGTCAACGCGGCCAGCTGGCCTTCGAGCGAGGAGCCGGCACCATAAGGCACCACCGGCACCTTGTAGGCATTGGCTGTGGCGAGAATGAAGGCGACCTCCTCGTTGGTCTCGGGAAAGACGACGATATCGGGCAGGCCGATGGTCGGCAGACCCTCGCCGTGGCTGTGCTGGTCGCGCACCGAATCGTTGACGCTGGCGCGCGGCCCGAACCGCTGCGAGAGAATCGTCACCACCTCGGCAATGGCAGCTTCGGACGGGCGGGGCGGCATCAGGCCGGGCTGGGGCGCAGGCATCGAGACAACATCCTTTTCAGGCCGCACCCCAATGCGGGCAACGGCACATCGCGTGGCGAGACTGCATCGGCGACAGGCCAAAAAGCAAGCCCGGTCATCATACAACCCGTCACGAATGTCGATTTCGCGGGTGTGTTTCGCGATGCTGACAATAATAAGTCGGCAATCGTTCTTTTCACTTGATCGCCGATGCAAAGCCGGAATGATGAGCACTTAATTGACCGACTGCATCGGTCATCGGCACAGCGAGCGCCCTGCGGAGTAGCTTGGTCATGTCATCTTTCCCGGTGCCGTCACAGGCCGAGACCATCATCATCGGCGGCGGGATCGTTGGCTGCTCGCTGGCCTATCATCTTGCGCTGAACGGGCGGAAGGATGTGCTGCTGCTGGAGCAGGGGCGCCTGTCCTGTGGCACGACCTGGCACGCCGCCGGTCTTGTCGGCCAGCTCCGCTCGCAATCGAGCCTGACCCGGCTGATCCGCTATTCCACCGATCTCTACAGCCGGCTGGAGGCCGAGACCGGGCTGGCAACCGGCTGGAAGCAGTGCGGCTCGCTCGCCGTGGCGCGCACCGACGAGCGGATGACGGTCCTGCGCCGTTCGATCGCCTCGGCGCGGGCGCAGGGAGTGGACATCGAGGAACTGTCATCGCGCGAAGCGGGAGACAAATGGCCGCTGATGCGGACCGACGATCTGAAGGGCGCGGTCTGGCTGCCGGGCGACGGCAAGGCCAATCCGGCTGACATCACCCAGGCGCTGGCGCGCGGCGCTCGCCAGCACGGCGCGCGGATCGTCGAGGGTGTGCGGGTGACAGGGTTCGAGACGGCCGGCCCGCGTGTCACAGCCGTGCTGACCGATCATGGACGGGTGGCCTGTGACAGCGTGGCGATCACTGCCGGGCAATGGTCGCGCGCTGTCGGGCTGATGGCCGGGGTGTCCGTGCCGCTGCATTCGGCCGAGCACATGTATATCGTCACCGGCAAGGTGGAGGGTGTGACGCCGGACCTGCCGGTGATGCGCGATCCCGACGGTTACATCTATTTCAAGGAGGAGGTCGGCGGGCTGGTGATGGGCGGGTTCGAACCCAATGCCAAGCCGTGGGGCATGACCGGCATCCCCGACACGTTCGAGTTCCAGTTGCTCCCCGATGACTGGGACCAGTTCGAAATCCTGATGGAACACGCGCTCGAGCGGGTTCCGGCGCTGGAAACGGCCGAGATCAAGACCTTCCTCAACGGGCCGGAAAGCTTCACGCCGGACAACAATTTTATCCTCGGCCGGGCGCCCGAGCGGAGCAATGTGTTCATCGGTGCGGGGTTCAATTCGATGGGCATCGCCTCGGCAGGCGGGGCGGGGCGCGCTCTGGCCGAATGGATGATCGCGGGCGAGGCCTCGCTCGATCTCTGGGCTGTCGATCCGCGCCGATTCGCACCGTTCAACAACAATCCGGCCTGGCTGCATGACCGGGTCAAGGAAACGCTGGGGCTGCACTACGCGATGCCGTGGCCGAACCGCGAACTGGCTACGGCACGGCCGTTCCGCCGCTCGCCGCTTTACGACCGGCTGGCGGACAAGGGCGCGGTGTTCGGCTCGAAAATGGGCTGGGAGCGCGCCAACTGGTTCGCCACCGGCGGCATGACGGCCGAGACACAGTACTCGTTTGGCCGGCAGAACTGGTTCGGCGTGGTCGGCGAGGAGCACCGCGCCTGCCGGACCGGCGTTGCCCTGTTCGACATGACTTCGTTCGGCAAGATCCTTGTCGAGGGCCCGGACGCCACCGGAGTGTTGCAGCATCTGTGCGCCAACGACATCGATGTGCCGGTGGGGCGCACCGTCTATACGCCGATGCTCAACGATCGCGGCGGTTTCGAGAGCGACCTGACGGTCGCGCGGCTCGGCGAGGACCGCTACCTGCTGGTCACCGGGTCGGGCCAGATCATCCGCGATCTCGACTGGATCGGCCGGCGGCGGCCAGCGGCGCTGACCCGCGCCACGGCGACCGATGTGACCGGTGCCCATGCGGTGCTTGCCGTGATGGGGCCATCGGCCCGGGCGCTGCTGGCAAGCGTGTCCGGCGACGACTGGAGCGGCAAGGCCTTTGCCTTCGGCGATATCCGACCGGTCAGCATCGGCCATGCCAGCTGCCTTGCCTCGCGGCGCTCGTATATGGGCGAACTGGGGTGGGAACTCTACGTGCCGACGGAGTTTGCCGCGCTGGTCTATGACACGCTGCATGGTGCAGGGGCGGCAGTCGGGCTGAGAGACGCCGGCTATTACGCCATCGATGCCTTGCGGATCGAGAAGGGCTACCGCGCCTGGGGCCGCGAACTGACGCCCGATGTCACGCCCTACCAGGCGGGTCTCGGTTGGGCCGTGAAGCTCGACAAGCCTGGTGGCTTCATCGGCCAGAAGGC
>CALCZO010000236.1 GCA_937903315.1 uncultured Alphaproteobacteria bacterium | reverse complement strand
GCTGATGCGGCGCTTCGCGCTTGAGGCGGCAAGGTATGTCGCCGATGTCGAGATCATCGACTACGCCTCGCCGAAAAAGGCCGATACTCCGTCCGGTACCGGGCGGGAACTGGCCGAACTGATCGGCGCGATGCGGATGCCGGCCACCTCGATGCCGGTTGATCAGCTGGGCGGTGTGCGCGAGACGCGCGGCGGTGCCATCGGGGCGCCGGTCCCGGTGCAGGTCCATTCGGTCCGGATGCCGTCGTTCGTGCTGTCCTGCGAGGCGCTGCTCGGTCTGCCGGACGAGCGGCTGACAATCCGCCATGATGCCGGCGCATCCGCCGCGCCCTATGTCGGCGGCACGTTGCTGGCTGCGGCGAAGGTGGGCGGTTTTGCCGGCCTGCGGCGTGGCCTTGATCATGTGATGGAGTAGGACGTGACCGGAAAGCCGCTTGCCGGTGTGCGCGTTCTCGAACTTGCCCGTATTCTCGCCGGGCCATGGGTGGGCCAGTTGCTGGCCGATCTGGGTGCGGACGTCGTCAAGGTGGAACGCAAGGGCGCGGGCGACGATACCCGCGTCTGGGGTCCGCCCTTCGTCGCGGGCGCCGATGGGGGCCAGTTGTCTTCGGCCTATTACCATTCGTGCAATCGCGGCAAGCGCTCGGTCGAGGCCGATTTCGATCAGCCCGACGATATCGCGATGATCCGCCGGCTGGCCGGCAAGGCCGATGTCCTGATCGAGAATTTCAAGGTCGGCGGCCTTTCCAGATACGGGCTTGATGCCGCCAGCCTGACGGCGCTCAACCCCGCGTTGATCTATTGCTCGATCACCGGTTTTGGACAGACCGGCCCCTACGCGCCGCGCGCCGGCTATGATTTTCTCATCCAGGGCATGGGCGGGGCCATGTCGATCACCGGCGATGCCGATGGTCCACCGACCAAGACCGGGTTCGCCATCGCCGACATCTTCACCGGGCTTTATGCCACCGTCGCGATCCTTGCGGCGATCAACCGGCGGCGTGAGACGGGCGCGGGCGGCGTCATCGATTGCGCGCTGCTCGACACGCAGGTGGCGGTCAACGCCAATCAGGCGCTGAACTATCTGGTGTCCGGCAAGGTGCCGGGCCGAATGGGCAATGCCCACCCCAATCTAGTGCCCTACGAGGTGTTCCCGGTCGCCGACGGCCATATCATCATCGCCACCGGCAACGATGGGCAATATGCCAAGCTGTGTACGCTGATCGGCCGGCCCGACCTGATCACCCATGCCGATTTCATCGACAACAAGGGCCGGGTCACCAATCGCGCGCGGCTGATCCCGATGCTGTGTGCGGCAACCGTGCGGTTCACCAAGGCGGAGCTGATCGCCGGGCTTGAGGCGGCCAGCGTGCCTGCCGGGCCGATCAATGCGATGGATGAGGTTTTTGCCGATCCGCAGGTGATCTTCCGCGCCATGCGGCTCGATCTTGCAGCACCCTGTGCCGCAGAGGGTACTATTCCTACAGTGCGTTCGCCGATCCTGATCGACGGCGAGCCGCAGGTCCATCGCCGCGCGCCGCCGCGCCTCGGCGAACATCAGGCCGACGTGCTGTCCGATCCGGCGTGGCAGTAGCCGGAAACGGACGGTGACGGGCTGGACATTGCGTGGCGCTCTCGGGCACAGTCAGCGCGAACACGAGGTAGGATGACATGACAAATCCGCGCACCGGGGCTGAAGTCCTTGTCGATCAGTTGCTGATCCAGGGCGTGAAGGACATTTTCTGCGTCCCCGGCGAAAGCTATCTCGCGGTGCTCGACGCACTGCATGATGCGAAGGTCAACGTCACCATCTGCCGGCAGGAGGCAGGGGCCGGTTTCATGGCCGATGCGGTCGGCCGGCTGAC
>CALCZO010000235.1 GCA_937903315.1 uncultured Alphaproteobacteria bacterium | reverse complement strand
CACGCCGGCCACATCAAGGGCCGCCAGCGTCAGCCGCGCCATGATGCCCAGAGCCAACCCCAGCAGCGCCTCGGCAATCAGGTGCCGCACCGGCATCCCCGGCGCGGCGGCCAGCCCCTCGCGCACTTCGGGCAGCACGATCACAGTCAGCGCCAGCGCCAGCACCAGCCGCTGGCGTGCCGGCAGCACCCGTTCGCCCAGGCCCGGCAGCAGCATCACCAGCGTGCCGATTCGGGCAAAGGCGATCATCAGTGCCTCGGCCAGCCCCGGCGCCAGCGACAGGCCGATCATGACCCTGTCGCGATCCGCGCCGCGATGCGCAGCATGTAGGCGCTCAGCGCGTCGCCCATGTAGGGCAGCAGCAGGATCAGCGAGACGAGCACCGCGATGATCTTGGGCACCACGACCAGCGTCTGCTCCTGAATCTGCGTCAGCGCCTGCCCGAGCGAGATGGCAAAGCCCACGACCAGCGCCACCAGCATCACCGGCATTCCGGCGCGGAAAAACGCATAGATGCCCTCGCGTGCGATGTCGACCAGCCCCGCCTCGCCCATCAGATCGGCATCCTCATGATTTCCTCATAGGCCGCGATGACCTTGTCGCGCACCGCAACCAGCGTCTCGAACGCCGCTTCGCTCTCGGCCACGGCCGTCACCATCGCGACGTAGTCAGGCTTCTGGCCGAGCGCCGCAGCCGACTTGAGCGCATCGGCCTGCCGTCCGCTGTCGGCAACCGTGCCGACCGCCCGGCCGAGCAGTTCGGCAAAGCTCTCGCTGCCGCCCGGCGCGGCCGGTGGCGCCTTGGCCGCCCCGGCCAGCGTCTGGCTGGCGGCATAGGCGCGGGCGGCGGACAGTCCCGTCGGCTGGACCATGATCGTCCTCCGTCAGAGCTTGAGAATGTCGAGCGTGCGCGCGATCATCCGGCGCGTCGCCCCGATCACCGAGACATTGGCCTCGTAGGACCGCTGCGCCTCGCGCATGTCCATGCTCTCGATCAGCGAATCGACATTGGCTTTCTGCACGAAGCCGCGCGCATCCGCTGCCGGATGGCCCGGTTCGTAGCGGGTAGGGAACGCGCTGGTATCGCGCGCCGTGCGGCCGATTTTTACCCCCGCCATCCCGTCTTCGAGCGTGCGCTGGAAGGTGATGATCTTGCGCCGGTAGGGCATGTCGCCCGCCTTGGCGGGTGTGGAATCGGCATTCGCCATGTTCTCGGCGATGATCCGCATCCGGCTCGCCTGCGCCTTCAGCCCCTGCGCCGCCAGCGAAATCGACTGGAAAAAGTCGCCCATGACTTACCCCTTCCGCCCGATGGCCGTCTTCAGCATCGCCAGCGAGCGCTGGTACAGCCCCGCCAGCGTCTGGTGCTCGATCTGCGTCTCGGCGACTTTCAGCATCTCGTCTTCCAGCACCACGGCGCCGCCGCGCGGCCGCGTCTCGAACCGGCCTGCCGCAATCCGGCCCGCATCGCTGCCGCCGCCCGCGCCGAGATGCCGCGCATCGGTGCGCAGCGGCCCCAGTGCCATCCCCTTGCCGGCCATCGGCGCGACATCGGACGGCATGAAGCCTGGCGTGTCGGCATTGGCGACATTGGACGACAGCACCGCCTGCCGCGCCTCCAGCCAGCGCATTCTGGCCTTGATCAGATCAAGTCCGCCGATACCCGCCTGCATGGCATTGCTCCAAAATATCAATCATCGGTTGTGACATGGGCAATTTTTGCCGTGCGTATGGTTAAAAATTCGTTACTAAAGTCGTTGGTCGGGTATTAACCCTATCTTTACCTTTGGAGCGCGCAGACGCGCCGGGCATGATACTTAACCATATCGGTTGCGGATAACGGGCATAGGGACGATGGAGCAAGTCATCAAGGTTCTGGGCGAGGAGGGCGCGAAACTCGCCGTCTGGCTCATCGTGGGCATTGCGATCCTGATCGGGCTTGCGCTGGTCGTCTGGCTGCTGATGAAGATCTTCGGCCGTTCGCTGAACATGGCAGGGGGCGGTCGTGGCCAGCCCCAGCGCCTCGGCATCACCGGGGCGTTCAACATCGATCGCAAGGGCCGCAAGCTGGTGATCGTGCGCCGCGACAACGTCGAGCACCTGGTGATGATCGGCGGCCCGAACGACATTCTCGTCGAATCCAACATCATCCGCGCCCAAAGCCTGCCGCGCCCGATGGGCCAGCAGCCGGCGATGATGGATCCCGTCGATCCACAGGCGTTGTCGATGTCCGCCCAGACGGTCATGCCCGCGCCCGTCGCGGCTGCCCCGCCGCCCGCCCCGCCTGTCACGGTGGCTCAGCCCCCGGCCTCGCCTGTGACGGCAGCGCCGCCGGTGCAGCAGCCTCGTGCACCGCAGCCCGAGCCGGTCCGTGTCACCGAACCGCCCAGACCGGCGCGTCCGCCGTGGGTCGAGACACCACCGCCCGCGCCCATCGCGGTGGAGCCGCCGACGCCTCCGGTTGCCCCCGCAGCTCCGGCGCCTGTGACGCCCGCCGCTGCTGCCACCGAAGCACCGCAGACGCCGGCCGCAGCCACAGCGCGCAGCACCGATCCGCGCCTGTCCGACATGGCCAAGCGCCTGCAGAGCGTGCTCCAACGGCCGATCACGCCCGCACCGCGTGCGCCCCGGACCGTTGATGCCGATGCGGCTGCGGCCGCTGAAACCAAGCCGATTCCGCTGCCCTCGCAGCAGCGCAAGCCGGAGGTCGCCCCGTCCGATCCGGTTGCGGCCCCCGCTGCGCCCCCGGCGCCGCCCAAGGCGCCGCGCGTCGATGAACCGGTGACGCAGGGTAAGCCTCTTTCCGCGCCGCCCCTCTCCGCTGATTCTGGCGATATTGATTCGCTGGAGGAGGAGATGGCGCGGCTTCTGGGCCGCACCGGCCCTGGGAAGATGTGAGACGCCACAACCAACTGATCATAACACTGACGATTCTGGGCCTGCCGCTTGCGGCGGGCCTTGCCGTTCCGGCTGAGGCGCAGGAGCTGTCGCTCAATCTCTCCGGCACCGGCATCAGCGAGCGCGCCCTGCAACTTGTTGCCCTGCTCACGCTGCTGACGCTCGCCCCTGCGATGCTGGTGATGGTCACCTCCTTCACCCGCATCATCGTTGCACTGTCGCTGCTCAGAAGCGCGCTTGGCACCCAGACCGCTCCGCCCAACATGGTGCTGACGGCCCTCGCCCTGTTCCTGACCGCCTTCATCATGCAGGCAACATTCGAGACCGCCTACGAATCGGGCGTCAAGCCCTACATGGCCGGCACGATCGCCGAGAAGGATGCTTTCGAGCGCACGGTCGCGCCGTTCCGCGCCTTCATGCTGCGCAACGCGCGTGAGAAGGACGTCGAACTGTTCATCACCCTGTCGCGCAAACCGCCGCCCGAGACTCCCGAGGCCCTGCCGCTGACGACGCTGATCCCGGCCTTCATGATTTCCGAACTGCGCCGCGCCTTCGAGATCGGCTTCCTGCTGTTCCTGCCGTTTCTGGTCATCGATCTGATCGTCTCGTCGATCCTGATTGCCATGGGCATGATGATGGTGCCCCCCGTCATGGTCGCCCTGCCGTTCAAGCTGATCTTCTTCGTCATCGTCGATGGATGGCGGCTGATCGCCGGATCACTGGTCCAGAGCTTCTCGTTCTGATCGCGCAACGCATGGCTGCGACCGGCACAGGCCGCTAGCCGCCGGGGCCACCGTCCTTCGCCCGCGCCACGCCGGCGACATCGGGATAGCGCTTGCGGTAGGCGGCGAGGAAGGCATCGAACGTGCCAAGTGCTGCCGCGCGCCCGGCCAGCCTGCGGAACCCGTCCGGCCCCGACAACGGATCGGACGTGATCGCGCCGAACGTCTCCGCGTCCGGCCCCTCGTCGAGGCGCGCGAAGTAGCGGCTGCGCAACCGGTCCAGGCTCAGCCGATCGCCAGACAGCGCATAGGACAGTCCGGCGCGGATCAGATCGGCCCGCTCGCCCGGTTCCAGCGGCGTGTCCTCGGTCCATCGCGCGCCCAGTGCTCGCTCATAGGCCACCGCCGCCTCGTCCCATCGCCCGGCACCCCAGTGGATGTCGCCGCGCAGCCGCTCGGCATCGGCGTCCGCCTCGCCGGCAATCAGGTCGAGCGCCAGCGGTTCCCGGCCATTCTCGGACAGTGCCCGCGCCTCGATCAGCAGCCGTGCCCGCCTGAGGTCGTCGGGCATCTGCGCGGCGCGGGTGCCGCCCAGCGCCTGCAACGCCTCGCGCGGTTTGCGGTTTTCAAGATGCAGCATCGCCAGCCGCGTTGCCGCCCTCAGCCGCGCCGTGCCCTTGAGCCGGTGCTTGACCTGATGTGCGTAGAGGTCAGCGGCCTGATCGATCAGATCGAGCGCGTAAAGCCGCTCGGCCAACCGGCCGACAATCTCGTCGCCGCGCGCGCCGGACGGAATGAGCGAGCGGAACTCGGTCAGGATCGCCAGCGCCTGCACCTTGCTCAGCTTGGTGTCGCGCCCCTCAAGGAACAGCGCCGAGAAGGTCTTCACCGCGCTGTCATGCATCGCCCGCGTGATCGGGTGCTCGGGCTGGATTTCCTGCGCGCGCCGGCTTTGCAGGAAGGCATCGCGCCAGTCCATGTCTTCGCTGTACAGATCGGCCAGCCGCGCGCGGGCTTTCAGTTCTACTTCGCCCCGCCGCCAGATCACTGCCAGCGTTTCGAGTTCCGCCTTCGCGGTCTTCCGCTCCAGCGTCCCGGTCGCCAGTCCAAGCAGGGCATGCTCAAGCCGCGCCTCGCTCTCGATGGCGCGATTGCGCGCGGTCGACGCCAGCTTGAACGCGGTCTGTGCCTCGCTCTTGCGGCCCGCCGCCTCGGCCACCCGGCCCGACAGCAGCGTCACCAGCATCGGATCGCGCACGCCTTCGTCGAGCCGTTCAAAATCGCCCAGATGCTGCCCGGCAAGATAGGAATCGCCGGTCCCCAGCGCCGCACCGATCGCGGCCGGTCGCAGCAACGCCTGCTGCACGTCCGGCAGCCGGTCCATCAGCCGCGCCCCGGTCCGGAACGCCAGCACCGCCTGCGCATGACGACCGGTCATTGCATCGAGATACCCACGCCACAGCCGTGCCTCGGGATCGCCGGCGAGCACAGGGTCCGCCGCGAGCTTCGAGGCGTGTGCGCGGTCGTCGCGCATCACCGCAGCGATCAGCCGGGCCAGCATCACCTGCCGGTTCTGTCCCGCGCCGGGATCGTCGCGGCCGATGACCGTCAGCACGCCGCTGGCCTCGTTGGCATGGCCGTTGGCAAGGTGGAATTCGGCCAGCCGCAGCCGCGCCGCCGTGCGGGCATAGCGCGGCGCGGCGGCAGCAGCGGCCAGCAGGGTCCGCTCCGTCTCGCGAATGGCCCCGCGCCGGTCGTCGTTC